>JAVHRF010000032.1:0-1087 GCA_036171515.1 Minisyncoccota bacterium
GACGGTAAACCCGGCTTTTGAAGAAAAAAGGCCATATTCAAACGAAGAGATCCTGGATATCCAGAAAGCAATCGCCCCGCTATTTGAAACTTGCGAGATAAGATAATGACCAAGTCGCAAATTTTTCTCTATCTCTGCTTGTCATTTCTTGCAGGGATTTTTATTAATTCAATCTTTTTATTACCTCAAACGCTTTTGCTGGGGATTTTAATTTTCGGAGTGTTTTTGACCTCCGTCCCGCCCTCCCTGAATTTTAAAAAGAGGGCGGGATTTGTCGCCGCAGGCTTTGGCCTGCTGTTTCTGGTTTTTGGTATTTGGCGTCATCAGCAGGTTTTATCGAATATTCCCCAAATTCAAGAAAGAGATGTAAGTTTCGTGGCAATAGTGGTTGAAGACCCCGATATTCGCGAAACCTCTATTAAGCTTACATTGAGGGAGGTCGAACCTTACTTAATTGGGGGGAAGATTTTGGTGACAACTTGGCGATACCCGGAATATCGATACGGCGACAAATTGGAAATCACCGGAAGATTGGAGTTGCCGCCCGTTTTCGATGAGTTTAATTACAGAGATTATCTTAAAAAAGACGGAATTTTTGCAGTGATGAGTTGGCCTAAAATTGAGGTTTTGGGGGCTCGCGCAGGCAATCCGGTAATAAATCTTTTGTCGTCTTTTAAAAATAAATTTAAAGAATCAATACGCCGATTTATTTCTCCGCCCCAGCGGGGGATTTTAGAGGCTTTAGTTTTTGGCGATGAGGGCGGTATTTCAAAAGAGTGGCGTGAAAAATTAAATTCCACCGGCACGCGGCACATCGCCGCCGTTTCCGGGATGAATATCAGTATTATCACTCTTTTAATCCTGAATGCTTTTTTGGGCTTGGGTTTTTGGCGTAAACAAGCTTTTTATTTTTCCGCTGGACTGCTTATTTTATATATTTTAATGATCGGGGCTCCGGCTTCGGCGGTGCGGGCTGGTATCATGGGCGGCATTTTACTTTGTTCGCAATATTTTGGCAGACTGTCTTCGGCTGGCCGGGCCGTAGTTTTTGCCGCGACCTTAATGCTATTTTTAAATCCCTTGCTTT
>JAVHRF010000033.1:0-4652 GCA_036171515.1 Minisyncoccota bacterium
GGATTTCTTCGATTTCGCAGGCGGCCACCTTCAAGAGCCAGCGGCCGAGCTCCTTTTTCTCCTCGTTGGCGGGAGCGTTGTTCAGGATATATATGTATCTGCCTAAAGCCCGCTGGACGTCGGCTATTTTAGATTCTTCGATTTTGTTGTTGTCGAAATAACCGCCGCGGATAAGTTCCAAAATAAGCGACTCGGCCAAATCCTTGCTTTCCTTCTGGAAGACCAGGCGGCGCTTCAGGTCCCTTTCGATGGCGACCTTCCTAATAAGGTGTTCTTCGTGCCAGTCGACGATGGATTTTATTTTTTCGTAAAAAAACGCCAGGCGGGAGGCGACTTCGTCGGTGTGAATAAGGGAAGCGCCCTCGACGGGGGTCAGCGAATTTTGCCAAGCCTGGTAATCGCTTATTAAATTTTCGGTTAATTTGGAAGTCTCGGCCATTTTAAGATTTGTTTTCTATTTCCTGTTTGATTTTTTCGATAAATTCGCCGATTTTCATTTCGCCTTCCTGACCGCGTTCGTAGTGGCGGACGCTGACGTTTTTATTTTTTTCTTCTTTCTCTCCGGCTATTAAAATATAAGGAATTTTTTGCATCTCCGATTCTCGGATTCGTTTGCCTAAGGTGGCGTTATCTTTATCCAGTTCGGCGCGGACGCCGCTTTCTTTGAGCCGCCGGAGAAGCTCTTCGGCGTATTTCAGCTGGTTTTCGCCGATGTTGATGATTTTCACCTGCACGGGCGCCAGCCAGAGCGGGAATTTGCCGGCGGTTTTTTCGATTAGAAAAGCGAAGAATCTTTCGAAAGAGCCTAAAATCGCCCGATGGATGACGACGGGCGGTTTTTCTTTTCCGTCTTTGTCGACGTAGGCGAGATTGAATTTCGGCGCTGAGTAAAAATCGACCTGGATGGTGGCGATGGTATCTTCTTTGCCGTGGATGTCTTTTATCTGGATATCGATTTTCGGGCCGTAGAAAGAAGCCTCTCCCGGAGCTTCATCAAAACTCAAGTTCATTTTTTTAAGCGTTCGTCTGAGGATGTCGGAAGCGTTTTCCCATGTTTTCTTGTCTTTGATGTCGCCGAATTTTTCTTTGTTTTTAAAATCGGGAAGGGAGAGCCGGAACCAGTAATCGTAAATCTTAAAGTCGTCGTAAACTTTTTTGTGCATTTCCAAGATTTTGACGACCTCTTCTTCTATCGCTTCGGGAGTTATGTAAATATGGGCGTCGTTTTGGGTAAAGCCGCGGACGCGGATGAGGCCGCTCAAAACTCCGGAACGCTCATAGCGGTAAACCGTGCCGAATTCGGCGATGCGCAAAGGCAAGTCGCGGTAGCTCCTGGTTTTGTGCCGGTAAATGGAGTGGTGGTGGGGGCAGTTCATCGGCCTTAAGTAATAAGTTTCTTCCTCGATTTTAATCGGGGCGTACATATCTTCCTTATAATGGGCGAGGTGGCCGGAAGTTTTGTAAAGTTCTTCTTTGGCGAGCTGGGGCGTCAATACGTGAAGGTAGCCGTTTTTTTGTTCAAGGTTGTAAATATAATCCTCGATAAGGTGGCGGATAAAATAACCTTTGGGAAGCCATAGTGGCAGTCCTTTGCCGATTTTTTCGTCTATCATAAAAAGCTCCAGTTTTTCGCCCAAGATCCGATGGTCGCATTTGGCTATTTCTTCCTGCTGCTTCAGGTAATCGGCCAGCTCTTTTTCGGTCTCGAAAGCCGCGCCGTAAATCCTGGTCAGCATCGGATTTTTTTCGCTGCCGCGCCAATAGGCGCCGGCAGTTTTGGTCAGCTTGAAAGAGCCTGGGTCTATTTCGCCCGTCGATTTAATGTGGGGTCCGGCGCAAAGGTCGGCGAAGAGCAAAGATTTGCCGTTAAAAGTTTTATAAACCGTCAGAGGGCTTTTTTTGTTGTGGAGCTCTTCTATTAATTCCAGCTTATACGGCTGGCCGGAGAAAAGTTTTTTGGCCGCCGGAAAGGTTATTTTTTCTTTTTTGAATTTTAGGTCCTGCTTAACCAATTCCCGGACCCGTTTTTCGATCGGAGGCAAATCCTCGTTTTTGAGCGGAGAAGGGAGGCCGAAATCGTAATAAAAGCCGTCTTCTATCACCGGACCGATGCCAAGTTTGGCTTTCGGGAACTTTTCCAAAACGGCAATCGCCAAAAGGTGGGCCAAAGAGTGCCTTTTTTCTTCTATTTTTGATATTTTCGGAGACATTTAATTGATTTCTATTATAAGTGATGTAAGTTTTAAATGAAATATTGACAGATAGTTAAAATTATGATAATATTTAATCAGTAAATCAAGGAATAAAATTTATAAGGAGGAAACGATGAACGGCAAAATTGTTTTGGAAGGAAAATCCGAAGACGGGAAGATTGTTTTTTCCGTTGAGATTCCGGCCCCTAAGCTGAACGCGGAAGAAGAGGCTCTTGTAAAATACGACCTGGAGAACGCGGTTCTGATGTTTCTGTGCGTTTTGACGGGCATTAATTTTACGGGAGGATTAGCGGGGGCGGGACTCGGCATGCTTAACAATTCGATTAAAAACGTCGCGGAATCAATGGAAAAACAGATAGAGCTTAAAGAACAGGAGAAAATCGTTTTCCATTAAGAATAGGCGGGCATAGGCCCGCCTTTTTTGCGTTCCACCGGTTTGACGCTATTCGTACCGCCGCGCTTGAATAATTAGTTAGGTTTTATTATTATCCTTATAGGATTTTGAAATCAAAAAAGGAGAGAAGATGGAAGAAATTAACGCTAAAGAAGCCAAGGCGATCACCATAAAAAACAAGAAATTAGCGGATGATTCTGATAAAAATATTTTACAGATACTCCGGGAAAAAACTTCAGCGGCCATCAAAAAGGCGGCCGGGAACGGATATTTCGCTATTGATGTAGATTGCAATATTAATGTGCCGAACATAGAGTCGATAGTTAAGGATTTAACCGGAGAATTGGTGAAAAGAGGTTTTTCCGCATGGAGAAAGGATCCTAAGCTCTTAACGATAAGAATAGAATGGAAATATCCGTATTAGCATAAGACTGCGTCATAATGTCGCCCCCAGCGTAATGCTGGGGGATTTTTTATTTCCCGTTTAATCTTATTTCTATTTTCCTGCTCCGCCAGTTAGAAGCCATCCGGACCGCTGCTGATGGACGGGAAAATTAGCCAGCCAAATTAAATACGGCGTATTATTGAAATTTTGCCGAGGTTTTATAAAATAAGGATACATATGACTTTAATGGTTCATGAATTCGTGGGCGCGGCCTTTTCCGGATTCGGCCTCAATCCGATAGAAACTTTTGGCTTGGGGCTCGCCAGCCACTATGTTTTGGATGCCATTCCGCATTGGGATTATTTGAATGACGGCATACTCAATAATCTTAAAATGGGCCCCAACGGAAGAATTATTTTCAAATCTTTTCGGAGGGAAGAAAAAAACGCTTTTTTCTCGATTGTGTTCGATGTTTTGGGCGGAGCGACTTTGAGCCTGCTGCTTTTGGGGCCGGCGACATTTTGGGGGCTGGTTAATCTGGGAGCGGGACTTTTCGGGGGTTTTTTGCCGGATTGCCTGGGAGGGCTAAGCTATCTTTTCCCTCAAAACGCTTTTTTGCAGGCGCACTACCGTTTCCATAATTCTATCCATATCAAAATCCATATCGAAAACCATCCTTATATCGGCGCCGGCATCCAGGCGGCAATTATATTATTGGTCGTTTTGGTTTATCGCGGCTTCATTAGAATATGATTGACCAGAATTTAATCCGGCTCGAACCGGAAAAAGTCAGAGAGGGAGTCTCGGCGAAAAGAATCAATCCCTCCATCGTCGACGATTTTTTGGCTGTCGATAAAAAATGGCGCGAAATAGTCAAAGAACTGGACGACAGCCGGGCCGCCCACAAAAAACTGTCCGCCGAAAGAAAAATAGAAGAATCCAAAAAATTAAAAGAAAAAATCCAGGGCATGGAAGAAAATCTGAAAGAAGTAGAAACGGAAAGGGACGCGGTTTTGGGAAGATTTCCCAATTTGCCTTTTTCCGATGTTCCGAGAGGGAAAAGCGAAGAGGAAAATAAAGTTTTAAGGGAGGAGGGGAAAAAGCCGGAGTTTGATTTTCCCGTGAAGGATTATCTGGAAATCGGGGAAAATCTGGGGCTTATTAACGTCAAAAAAGCCGCCGAAGTCAGCGGCAGCCGTTTCGGCTATCTGGAACGCGACGCGGTTTTGCTCGAGTTCGGTTTGATTAACCTGGCTTTTGAAACTCTGGTCCAGGAAGGGTTCATTCCGGTTATTCCGCCAGTGATGATTAAGCCGGAAGTTTACCGGGGGATGGGCCGGCTTTCGACGGACCAGGAGGAGGAAAGGTATTTTTTGCCGAAAGATAACCTTTATCTGGTCGGCAGTTCGGAACACACTATCGGTCCTTTGCATATGAACGAAATTTTCGGGGAAAAAGATTTGCCGCGGCGTTACGTCGGCTTTTCGACCTGCTTCCGCCGCGAAGCCGGTTCTTACGGCAAAGACACGAAAGGAATTTTGCGGGTGCACCAGTTCGATAAAGTTGAAATGTTCGCTTATAGCAAGCCCGAAGATTCCGAAAAAGAGCACAGATTTTTGCTTTCGATGCAGGAAAAACTGATGAAGAAATTGGAGCTGCC
>JAVHRF010000034.1:0-4614 GCA_036171515.1 Minisyncoccota bacterium
CGAGCTGGCTTTGATTTCTTTTGTTTTATGGTGGGCATTTGAGGCGGGAGAGGGCGAGGCAAAAAAACTTTTTCAGGATGTCATCAAGAGTCCGATATTTTGGGCGGTAACGGCTTTTGCCGCCGCGTTTCTCGCCGCCTCTATTTTTGCTTATGACCCGCGCGCGGCTTTTTGGTCCAACTACGAGCGGGGAGAGGGCGGTTTTCAGATGATCCACTATTACCTGTTTTTTGTTTTGCTGACGCTTTTATTCAAAACGTGGAGCGATTGGAAGCGGGCGATGCAAATATTTCTGATTGTAGCCGGGCTTTCCATCGGCTACGGCGTTTTGGCGAACGCCCATGTTTCCGGTTATTTAGGAGACCCGGCCGGCTGGGGCGGGAGATTTATGGCTTCGCTCGGCAATGCCGATTATGTCGGCGTCTACCTGATTTTCGCGGCATTTTTTACTTCTTATCTTTTAATAACTTCCAAAGGCGATTTGAATTGGAAAAAAATAGCGCCGTTCGCCGCGCTTATTTTGTTTTATCTGCTGTTCTTCCTTTTTGCGGGAACGAGGGGCGCTATGGTTGGGCTGGCGTTTGGCATAATCGCGTTTCTGATTTATTTAATTGCCAAAGAGAGGAAGCTTAGGCTTTATATTTCGGCCTTGCTGGTTGCCTTGATTTTAATCGGCGGCCTGCTTATCCGCTACCATAATTCTAATTTAATAAAAAATATTCCGGGAAGCAGAGTTTTTGATATTTCCCTGGATATCCATTCTTTAAAAACCAACGCTTTTCAAATCCGTTTCTGGGTATGGGGAACGGCTATTAAAGGTTTTGAAGAAAGGCCTTTGCTGGGCTGGGGGCCGGAAAATTTCAGCACCGTTTTTGATAAGTTTTTTGATACCCGGCATTTCGACCCTATTCTTGGCGGAGAGACCTGGTTCGATCGCGCCCACAGCGCTATTTTCGATTATCTGAGCGAAACCGGCGTAATCGGCCTTTTGGCTTATTTTTCAATTTTTATTGCTTTTATTTGGCAATTCGCAAAAAGCGAAATCCGTTTCCTGAAGTCTGATTTGCGGTATCGTTTGGCTATGGGCGCTATTTTGGGCATGCTGGTGGCTTATTTTGTCCAGAACCTGTCTCTTTTCGAGGTGTTTCCCATTTACACCAGCTTTTTCCTTTTCCTGGCATTCGCGGTTTATCAATTGGGTCCCAAAGCTGAAATCATAAAATGACGATTAAAGATTCAATCAAAAAAGTTTTCGCGGTTATTTTCGGCATTTTTGTTTTTATCGTGATGTATTACGGCACTTATTTGCCGTACAATAAATCCCAGCTTTATATCAGTTTCTTGCAGAATCGGGGAAATATTAATTCGCTGATGCAACTGGAGCAGTCGGCCGACGTTCCTCTGGGCGCGTCTTCTCCGACGGGCCAGGAAGAACTTGTTAGGAATTTCGCGAATACGGCTCTGGATATTCTCCATCAAAATCCCAATCCTCAGCTGTCGGAGGCGGTTATTAATTATATGATGTCTTATTACGCTCCTATTATTAAAAACGGCCGCGGCATTAATTTCACCCAAAATCTTCTGCTGGCTGGAACGGCGTACGAAATCGCCGGCACTAATATGAAGAGCGCTCAATATTTAGGCCAGGCCGAAAGTTATTTCAAGGAAGGGCTTGCGCTCTCGCCCCGCCGGCCGCAATTCCTTTATAATTTATTCGACCTCTATCTCCAGGAAAAAAGATTTTCCGACGCCCAGAGTATCGCCAATCAGATATTGGCTTATTGGCCTAATGACCCCAAAATAGCGGGAGAATTGGCCGCGGCTGAAAAAGCCAAATAGCCTAGAATTGGAAAACGCTTTTAATTTCCCTGATAAGTTTTTCCCTAAGAATGAATAAAGCGGCAAAATAAACGGCGGCCGAAACGGCGACGTTTATTAAGATATTGGCCCTCAGATGAAGCATCAGCAAGGAAGCCGCGCCCATAATAACCGACGCCAAAATTATTTTCGGAAGATGCTTTAGCGTGTCGAAAGGAGTAATCCTCTTGGCTCGCCACCACGTATAGCCGTTGGCGAATAACTGGGAAAGAAGGGTGGCGACGGCCGAGCCGCTGATGCTGTAAGAAGGAATCAATAGCAGGTCGAAAACGATGTTTATCAAAGAGCCGACTCCGATAGAAATCAAAAAAATCTTTTGCTGGTCGTAGGCGAAAACGAAATTACTGAGTATCGCGCCGGGAAAAACCAAAAGAAAAGTGAATAAAAGTATCTGGAAAGCGAGAGTCGCTCCGGTGTATTCGGCGCCGAATAAAAGGCGAATCAGCTGAGGCGCGACTATCAGTCCTCCGACAACCGCCGGAATCGCCGCGGCAAAAACGAGCGCCATGGTTTTTTCCGTTATCTCTTTCATTCTTTCGCCTTGTTTTTCCCGAGCGAGTTTTACCATTATCGGGAAGAGACTGGTCGATAAAAGCCCCGGCAGGATATAAAGGATAAGTATCGGTTTTTGGGAGGCGGCATAAAGCCCGAGGGCGACCGCGTCCTTAAACCATCCGATGATAATAACGTCAACGTTAAGCATCAGCCCGCCGAAAAGCCCCAAGACAGCGAAGCTCCAGGCGCTGGAAATTATTTCTTTGACAAGATTTTTTCTGAAGTAGCTGAAGGCGTCTTTTATTTTTTCGCGGATAACGGCAAAAGTCGCTAAAAATCCCAAAAACGAACCGACTGTGTAGGCCAGCACTAAATTATAATCGCTCGGCGCCCTGAAGAGGACGAATAAGCTGAGAGAAGTGACGAAAATTTCGGTTAAAATCATCAGGCTTCCTTCGAGCTCCATTTTGTTATAGGCGCGGGTTACGGAAAACCCGAAGGAGCGGAGATTGTCAAAAGTAAAAAGGAGGGCGACTGCCGGCAGGAGAATCTGGGCTTCTTTTATTTTAGTGAAATAAGGCGCGATAAAAATTATCAGCAATATAGTCAGAGCCAGAAGGAAAATCTTGATGTAAAAAGTGGTGGACATATATTCCTTTTTGCGCTCCGAGTCGGCGGCAAGCTCACGGGTCAGGAGCGAACTTAACCCGATGTCCGAAAAAACGGTGAAAAAAGCCGCCAAGCTGGTGGCGTAGGCGAATATGCCGTAATTGGCGGCGCCCAATATCCGGGCCGCGTAAATAATGACTATCGCCCGGATGAATTTACTGATGCCGCTTCCGAAACTAAGCCAGAGAGTATTTTTAACTACGGTTTGCTTCAGCGTCTTATTTTGGAACAGAAAACTCTTAATTTTTTCCCTCATTTGTTAACTATTATATTAATACGATACGCCGCTTTAATCAAAATGCCGCGCCAGCCGGGACTTGAAAAGGCGGAGCCCTAAGGCCGCCCACTTATCCGCGGCCATTGTTTCTGCTATAATTTAAATAATGAAATTCTTGCTTCAGCCGCTTATTGTCAGTTCGGCGATTATTATTGTTGTTATTGTTGGATTTACGCTTATTTTTAACTGGCAAATTTCCAATTTGGATTCGCAAACCGCCCAAATTGCTTCCCAAAAAGCCGACCTGCAGAAAAAGATAGCGCTTTTAAGTTCGCTGGGAGATTTGAAAAGCCAGTCGGCGGCGGCCGCCCAGGACCAGCAGGAGATGAACTTGATGCTCCCAACGAGCGACCAGCTTTTGGATTTTCCCAACTGGCTCGACGGATTAAGCCGGATAAATAGCGTGAGCATGAATTTTGCTTTCCAGGGCAATCAGACGCCGCCGGCTCAATCGGCTCCGGGCTCCATCAGCTTCAACTTAAGCTTGGGCGGAAAATTTACGGATATAATTAATTTTATGAACGCCATGGAGATATCTCTGCCGAGATATATGATTAATTTCCAAAAAATAAACTTGAATCAAGTCGGGCCGAACGTGCAGGTATCCGTCGACGGCCAGTTATTCTTCCGCTAAAATGAAAAAAATCTTGCTAAAATACCAGGAAGCTTTACTAATTATGATTGTTTTGGCGTTTTTGGGAATTTTTGTTTATTTTTTCGATTTAACGATTTCCGGGCTGGGAAACGATTTAAACCAGGTTATTCAGCCGGTCAATCCGTCTAATTCGTCCGTCCAGTTTGATTTTCAGGGATTCAAGTCGATAAAATTAAAAGGGCAGTAATTATTGAAAAAAAATAACAAAAGGAGTAAATTAGATTTACGCGCGATTAGCTCAGTGGTAGAGCGTCCCCCTCTTTCAGATGGGCAATTAGCTCAGTGGCAGAGCGCTTCGTTGACATCGAAGAGGCCGCTGGTCCGATTCCAGCATTGCCCACTTTAAGAAAGAGGGGGAAGGTCGCAGGTTCAATCCTTGCATCGCGCACCAAAAACAGCCAGCTGTTTTATAATCCGAAGGAGGGATTGAACGGCGGAACTTCCGATTCGCACCAGCGAATCGAAGCGAGCCGGTGCCCAGGCCATAAGCGCGCGGCGGCGAGCTTATGAGCCGCGGGCAATCCCTGCATCGCGCACTAAGATTAATTTTGATATCAATGAAAATTAAAATTCCCGATTTTATTTTAAAAGAATTAAGCAAAATTAAAGGGGTGAAAGCCGTATTGCTTACAGGTTCGCA
>JAVHRF010000035.1:0-4600 GCA_036171515.1 Minisyncoccota bacterium
GGCGGGGGCGGCGAAAACCAATCTAAGCCCGGAAGAAAAAGAAATTATGGAAATCATAGAAAACGCCGGCGGGCCGCTCAGCGCCGACCAAATTTTGGAAGCGGCCGGGCTGGACGTTTCGCGGCTCAATAAAATCCTCAGCCTGCTGGTTTTAAAAAACGCCGTTTCCGAAAACCAGGGAAGATACTCATTGAAAATATAGTCCTTGAGCCGCTATTCCCGTGGCCAAAAAAACGCCTGAACGGTAAACAAAAAGCCCCCGTCAAGCGGGAGCTAAGTTAAATATACTATTTCTATTTTCGCCTATTTTCTTCCTTCTGAATTTTCCGTTCGTATCTGCAGTATGAGCATCGGCACGACTTGCCGGTACGTTTGCCGTTAACGCGGGCGTTGGCGCCATCGCAAAGATGTTTGCGTATGCCAGGAATCCGGCAGTTATCGCAAAGTCCGCGAATCTTGCTTTTTCCTCTCATTAAAGCCTCTCTTTCATTTATATAGAACTAACGAAATTATTGCGCAGAATAATGGATTTGTAAATGATTATTAAAACGCCTAACCAAAACCATGATAAATGTTATAATTGAAATATGAAAAGAAAAAATATCTATCCCTGGCTGGTTTTGGCCGCGATATTGGTTTTAAGCGGCGCGCTGATGCTGAAAGCCGCCTGGAACGACTCGGCTATTATGGATGAACTGGCGCACATTCCCGCCGGCTACGGCTACGTTTCCCAACTCGACTACCGGCTTAATCCCGAACATCCGCCGTTAGAAAAAGCTCTGGCCGCTTTGCCGGTAAAAATATTCGTTAATCCAGCCTATCCGACAACTTCTCCAGTATGGACCACCGAAATCAACGGCCAGTGGGACATGGGAACCGCATTCCTTTACCAGTCCGGAAACAACGCCGACCAAATTTTGCGCGTCTTCCGCCTGTTTCCTATTTTACTGACTCTGCTTTTGATTTTCCTTATTTATATCTGGGCCAGAGAAATCGTCGGCGGCTGGTGGGGGCTCCTGCCCGCTTTTCTTTTCGCGCTTTCGCCAAACGTTTTGGCTCACGGCCATTACGTCACGACCGACGTTGGCGCCGCTTTCGGAGTCGTCCTGGGAACTTATTACTTCCTAAAATTCCTTTTTAAACCATCAAAACTTAATTTGTTTTTGGCGGGCCTGGCTTTCGGCATAGCCCAGCTGACAAAATTCTCCACCGTTATGCTGGTTCCTTATTTTATTTTCCTGATAGCCGCCTTTTACGCGGTCAGCGTCATCCGCGACTGGAACCAGACCGAAGCCGCCAAACGTTTTAAAAGATTTTCCATCCGGGCTTATCATTATTTCCGTTCGGTCGTCATAATTTTCGCCATCGGCTATATCGTGATAGTTTATCCCGCCTACGCCATTTTAACCGCCCACTATCCGATAGCCAGGCAGGTTTCCGACACTTCTTACATCCTCAATTCTTTTGCCGGCGGGCCGACTTTAGCCGGCCACTCCTGCAAATTATTCCGCTGCGTCGCCGATTTGGATATCTGGGCCGCCAAAAGCCCAATTCTCCGCCCGTTCGCCCAATACCTTCTCGGAGTCCTGATGGTCTTCCAAAGAGTCAGCGGCGGCAACACCGCTTACTTCCTGGGACAAGTCGGCAACAGCGGCTGGTGGTATTATTTCCCCGTCATTTACCTTCTCAAAGAACCTCTGCCGGCACTGATATTAATTTTTGCCGCCCTGCTTTTCGGCATCTGGCAAATACTCAAGCGAAACCGAAATGGCAAAAATTACTGAATTATATCTACACTCACTTTACCCAATTCTCACTTTTAAGTTTTATAATTTTCTACTGGCTCTACAGCATGCATTCCGGCCTGAATATCGGCTTCCGCCATCTTTTCCCGACCATTCCCCTGATTTACCTTATGGCCGCTAGCGCCATTAAAACCTGGTTTTCAAATATGGATATTCCGGCTCCCAAGAACGCCCTGGATTTATTCGCGTCTTTCACCAAATCGGCCATAAAAGTATTTTTAAAATACCTGGCTTTATTTATTATTCTCGTCTGGGCGCTTTTTGAAGCGGTAGCGGCCTATCCGTATTTCCTTTCTTATTTCAACGAAATCGGCGGCGGGATTTGGAACGGCTACCGTTTCGTCGACGATTCGAATTACGACTGGGGCCAAGACTTGCTAAGGCTGCAAAGCTTCGTCCAAAACCATCCGGAAATTAACAAAATCGCCGTTGATTATTTCGGCGGCGGCGATCCGGGCTATTATTTGGGAAATAAAGAAGTTAACTGGTGGGCAAGCCGCGACAATCCCGCCGATTCCGGCATCCACTACCTAGCTATTTCAATCAACACGCTGGAGCAGGCGATTATTCTGGCCAAAAACAATCCGCAGGACTCGAACGACAATTACGCCTGGCTTTCAAGGCTCCGCCCGCCGAAAGCCGGTCCCGGCGAAGTCTCCGCCCCCGACTACCGCGTCGGAACAAGCATTTTTGTTTATAAGCTGTAAAATTTAATCTGAGCCAACATGCTAGATATTAAAATCAAAGATCTAAAAGAAATACTGTTTAAATTTTGGAACGCTGGTTTACGCAACCAAATAATAACAATCTCAGGATTAGTGATATTAGTTTTGTTAGTTTCGTTTGTCGGAACTAAATATTTAAACGGTCTTTCTGTGTCGTTGAGCACGGCAAACGTTAACGGGAATAATAATGTAACGGCAGTTGGACCTGGCGCCTCAGCAAATCAAACCAATAACTACGGCCCCAAACCTGAAATAGTTCAGGCTACAAGCTCTATAAACAAAGTCGTCGCAAATGGTTATATGCATACTTATGACTTGTATATCTCGAGCATTAATCAATGCTCACAGATAGGGATTTTAAGTAATTCGCAAATAAATCTGATAACAACACCAGATGTATTGCAAAGTAAAGTCTATACTCTTGGCAGCGATTATATAGAGTGTACTTTTACGCTTACGACCAGCAAGCCTATCAGTAGTGAAAGTGATTTTACGTTTAAAATAAATAATTAAATAATTTATTTTATAGTTTTGTATTATTCCCGGGAGAGGATTCGCCTACAAGTAAATTTCCTGGCGGAAATTTCTCGCAGGCCGCCCCTCGCCCCGATTTCTATTGAATAAAAATTAATCGGGGCTGCGGTCTTCGAATCTCTCCTCAACCGCAGATGACGGAATAAATACCCGCTGCGGAGTATTTATTCCGCATTGTGCCCGGGAGAGGATTCGAACCTCCATAGGGTTGCCCCCGCTACCACCTCAAGGTAGTGCGTCTGCCAGTTTCGCCACCCGGGCGTTTATCTAATTGAGTTTAGAAAAAAATAAAGGGGCATTCAAGCCCCGTAGAGCTCTATGAGATTCTACGGGGCAAAGCCCCTTTAACAAATACGCAAACGAAGCAATTAAAGCGAAACGCCGAGCTTTTGCTTGATTTTATAAGCGGGCATTTCGCGGACGAAATAAAGTTTTGAGCGGTGAACTTTCTTGGGCGAGCTTAAAACCATAACCTTGGTTATTGCCGGCGAATTAATCGGAAAAACTTTTTCCACGCTGACACCCAGAATAATCGTTCTCACCGTAAACGTGGCGCCGGCTTCCGAGCCGTGCTTCCTGGCGAGAACCAAACCGCTAAAAGGAGTGTTCTTTTCGTACACCCTGACTTTGGCTCCGGGTTTAATTTTTTCTAAAATTTCTTTTGGAATCATGATAATTATTATTTAAACTACTTTAGGATATCTTTAATCCTTTCGATTAAAAAGTCAATAGAAGTCTTGGCTTTGATGTAATATTCGATGGCTCCCAGCTCTTTTGTCCTTTCGATGTCTTTTTCCTGGCCAAGGTTGGAAAGGATAATAACGGGAATTTGTTCGAGCTGAGGGTCCTGGGAAGTTATTTCCAAAACTTCAAATCCGGACTTTCTGGGCAAAATCAAATCCAAAAGAATTAAGTCGGGCTTAAAAGTTTTTAAAATTTCCAAAGCCTGCTCGCCGTCCATCGCTAAAGTAACCTCAAACCCGGCCTGTTCAAGCTTGGTTTTTAAAATCGATGATAAAAATTTGTCGTCTTCGACTAGTAAAACTTTCATAATTTTATAATTGAATTATATCAGAAAATTAATAGTTTCGCTAATTTAAATAATTCTCCGCCGAGCAATGCCCGCCGCGCTGTTTTGAGGAAGCTTGCGGAGGCAATCCGAGCTTGGCTTCGCCGAAAGCGAATCAGATTGCCGAGCGGCAGCGGTGTCCGATCGCAGGAATCGGACAACCGTGGTTCCGAAAAGCAGCGTGGCAGGCAAAAATCGAACTTTTGAACCTTAATAGCGGCTATTCATTGCCGCTATTTTTAGTTAAGAGAAGAGCTTTTTAGTTGCCCCAAGAAATTTTTTTTAATTAATTGTTTCACGCACAGCTTCCGCTACACGTGCCTTGTTACGACTTCGCCCATGTCATTGCGATTACCTTAGTTCTGCCGAAGCAGACCGTTGGGTATTCGCAACTCCCTTGGCGTGACGGGCAGTGAGTACAAGACTCGAGAACGTATTCACCGCGGCATGCTGATCCGCGATTACTA
>JAVHRF010000036.1:0-1063 GCA_036171515.1 Minisyncoccota bacterium
TCTTGCCTTTATGAGCTTGACAAAATCTGGCTATTTGCTATACTTTAGACAGCATTGAATTTGAAAAGTAAAATAAAAAAGGAGAAAGAAATGAAAAAATACTTCGCATGGTTTATCTTTGTAGCCGCCGTCTCAATAATGGCGTCCTCAATATTACACCCAGATGTCCCACAATATACTAATGGAGTGTTAGGAGATATTATAACACTCATAATTATTTCCACCTGCTTTTACATTTGGTACAAGTGGAAGTAATCTAAACTTATAGACCGCCTTGAGCGGTCTATTTATTATTTAAGTTTTTGGATTTTTTGAAATATTTAAAAAAATAGGGCTATTCCTCCGAAGCTGGCGCTTCCGATGATTGCTGTTCTTCCACCGAAGATTCTTCGGGATTTTCGACGGCGCTCCCCGCTCCTTCATATTGGCTTTCTTCCGGATGGGAAGCGGAACGAATATCTATTTTCCAGCCGGTTAGTTTGGCGGCTAAACGGACGTTCTGTCCGCCTTTGCCGATAGCCAGGCTTAGCTGGTCTTCGGGAATATAAACTCTGGCTTCGTGCCGAGGCAAAATTTCAACCGAATCAACTTTGGCCGGCGAAAGCGAATTGGCAATAAATTTCGACGGGTCTTCGGACCATTCGATAATATCGATTTTTTCCTGGCCCAATTCATTATTAACGGCCATAACCCTTGTTCCGCGCTGGCCGACGAGCGAACCGACGGCGTCAACCCCTTCGGATTTGGAAGCGGCGGCGATTTTCGTCCGGCTTCCCGCTTCGCGGGCAATCGCTTTCACCTCTATTGCTCCTTCCGAAAGTTCCGGAACTTCCATTTCGAAAAGCTTGGAAATAAAGTTTTGGCTGGCGCGCGACAGCACTATTCCCGGCAAGCGGCTGTCGTCCTGAACGGCTAAAATCAAAAAGCGCATCCTGTCGCCGGAGCGGTAGTGCTCGCCCGAGGGGCAGCAAATCAAACTATTACTATAGGTGGCGTTAATTTATTTTTACGAAATGATTATGATTCATCATTGTACTGTGTGTGTGTAACAGTTCAGTCTCAA
>JAVHRF010000037.1:0-1063 GCA_036171515.1 Minisyncoccota bacterium
GACAAGGGTTTCAAGAACAGAAAAACAAAATCGGAAATCGGCCGGATCACTTCGGGTTTCAAAGACAAAAAACAATACTTCATCGATAAATTAGCCGAAGGTATTTCCCAAATCGCTTCAGCTTTTTATCCGAAACCGGTTATTGTCAGATTTTCAGATTTTAAATCAAACGAATACGCCGAGCTTCTGGGCGGTAATCTTTTTGAACCAAAAGAATCAAACCCGATGTTAGGCTGGCGGGGCGCCTCGAGGTACTACGACGAGAAATTCAAGCCGGCTTTCAAAATGGAATGTCAAGCAATTAAAAAAGCCAGGGAAGTTTTCGGCCTTAAAAATATCCAGGCAATGATTCCTTTTTGCCGGACGGTTGAAGAGGGGAAAACGGTTTTGGAAGAAATGAGAAAAAACGGCTTGGGAAAGACGGAAAACGGCTTAAAGGTGATTGTCATGTGCGAGATTCCTTCAAATGTCGTTTTAGCCGATAAATTCCTGGATATTTTCGACGGAATGTCGATAGGAAGCAACGATCTCACTCAGTTGGTTTTGGGACTGGACAGGGATTCCGCCTTGGTTGCCAAAGTCGGCGACGAGAGAAACGAAGCCGTGAAAGAAATGATAAAAAAAGTAATCGAGACCTGCAAAAGAAGGAAAAAATACGTGGGCATTTGCGGCGAAGGGCCGAGCAATTGGCCGGAATTTGCCGAATTTCTGGTTGGGCAGGGGATTGAATCGATGTCCCTGAATCCCGACACGGTTATCAAAACGACGTTATTAATCGCTAAAAAAGAGAAAAAATAATATGTACGACATCATAACTTTCGGGTCGGCGACCCGGGACATTTATCTGAAGTCAAAAAAATTCCTGTCCTTACCCGGGGAAAAATTCGTTACGGGCGAAGGAATTTGCCTGGCTTCGGGATCGAAGACCGAGGTGGAAGATATTTTATTCTTCTCGGGCGGCGGCGGAACGAATACGGCCGTTACTTTTAAAAATCAGGGATTCAAAGTCGCTTATTGCGGCATGGTTGGCAGCGATTTTTTCTACCGCCATTGAACGAAAACC
>JAVHRF010000038.1:0-4516 GCA_036171515.1 Minisyncoccota bacterium
TCCGTTTCTTTCGTTTCGAATAAAGTAATAGATAAAATTAATATCTCCAATGCCGCCAATCTTGCCGCTTTCAGAAGTTTTAAAAAAGTAAAAAATAAATTAAAAGACGGGGCGGACTTCTCCGTAATCCTCGACGGGGGATTATATTTAAAAAATAAAAATGACTCGTTAAAATTCGCTAAAACCATAGTTAAGGCTGACGAGAAATTCAACGCCGTCAAGCTTGCCTCGATTATCGCCAAGCTGAACCGCGACCGACTGATGGTCAAAGCGGCGGAAATCTGGCCGCAATACGGATTTGCCATCCATAAAGGATACGGGACCAGGAAACACCTTAACGCCATCAAAAAACACGGCAAGTCCGATTTTCACCGTTTGACTTTTATCCAAAAAAAACAATAATTAAAGATTATGGGTGGCGTACCAGTAAAACATCATTCAAAATCAAAGGTAGGAAAAAGGCGGTCTCATTTGGCGCTTAAGAAAGCCCTGATTTTGGCCTGCTCCAATTGCGGAGCGCCGAAATTGCCGCACCGTTCCTGCCCTCGCTGCGGCAAGTAAAACTCTTAAACCAAAATGGCTACAAGGCATCTTATCCGGACCGTTTTGCTTCAAGCTCTTTACGAGTGGGATTTTTATAATCAAAAAACCGATTTGACGAAAATAATCGAAAGAAATCTGGAAGAGTTCGCGCCTGGCATCGACGAGCCGGAGTTTGCCTGGAAAATAGCCAAGGGCCTTATCGAACATATCCAAGAAATAGATTCTATTATCGTCAAAGCCGCGCCGGATTGGCCGCTTAACAGGATTTCCATAATCGACAGGAATACACTTAGAATCGGCCTTTACGAGCTGATGTATGCCGATAAGAATGAAGTGCCGCCGAAAGTGGCGATAAACGAAGCGATCGAAATGGCAAAAAATTTTGGAGGTCAAAATTCGTCAAAATTCATCAATGGAGTTATGGGCACGATTTACAAAAGCATGGAAGAATCAAATGCCAAGGCAGGATAAAAGTAAACTATGGATTCCGCTGAAATTTTCGCCAAACAAATTGGAATTAAATTTAAAAATCTGAATTTACTTACCGAGGCTTTAACACACCGCTCTTATATCAACGAAAACCCAAAATGGCAATTGCCGCATAATGAACGGCTGGAATTTTTGGGCGACGCCGTTTTGGAGCTGATTGTCAGCGAGCTTCTATTCAAAAAATTCCCCGACGCCGCCGAAGGCCAGATGACTCTATTGCGGGCGGCTCTCGTTAACTATCTAAAACTCGCCGAAATCGCCAAAAATATAAATTTGAAAAAATTCATATTGATGTCGAGGGGCGAAGCGAAAGATTCTTCCAGGGCGCAGGAAGTTATTTTAGCCAATGCTATGGAAGCGGTCATCGGCGCGGTTTATCTGGACCAGGGCTTTAAAGTCTCCGAAGAATTTATTAAAAAATCGGTATTTTCGCATATTGAAGAAGTCTTGGAGAATAAAACCTATAAAGACGCCAAAAGCGAGCTTCAGGAAATAGTCCAGGACAAGCTTAAAGTCACCCCTTCTTACAAAATAATTTCCGAAGAAGGGCCGGCTCACGAGAAGATTTTTAAAAGCGGCGTTTATTTCGACGGTCAGCTGGTTGCCGAAGGAGAGGGAAGCTCAAAGCAGGAAGCGGAAGTTGAAGCCGCGAAAACCGCCTTAACTAAAATCAAAAGCGAATAGCGCCTCAAATTTAACTGCGTAAAATCTAGCTAAAATGCCTCAAATTTTGAAAAAAATAGAATTAAACGGTTTTAAATCTTTCGCACAAAAGACCAGCCTTGAGTTCGCTAACGGCGTCACGGCTATTGTTGGGCCTAACGGCTCAGGCAAATCAAATATCATCGACGCTATCCGCTGGATTTTAGGTGAAAGAGAAGCGAAAAATTTGCGAGGCGCCAAAATCGAGGATTTAATTTTTGCCGGAACGCCCAAACGGCCGCGGCTTGGCCAGGCCCAGGTGAGTTTATATTTTGACAATCATAAAAGAACTCTGCCACTTGATTTCCCCGAAATTTCAATAATGCGGCAGGCAAACCGTAGTGGCCTAAGCCAATATTTTTTAAACAGCGACGAAATCAGGCTGAAAGACCTGACCGAATTTTTAGCTAAAGCCAGACTCGGCAATAAAGGCCTGGTGGTTATAACCCAGGGAAACAGTGATGTCTTCATTAAGGCGTCACCCCAGGAAAGAAGGGAGATGATAGAAGAAATATTAGGACTCCGCGAATACCAAATCAAAAAAAACGAAGCCGAAAACAAATTAAAAAATACCCTTATTAACCTGGATAAAGCGAAAGCGCTGGCTGAAGAAATTTTTCCCCACCTCCGTTCCTTGAAACGCCAAACCAGCCGATGGGAAAAACGGGGCGAAATCGAGAATGAATTAAGAGAGCTGGAAAATAAATTTTTCGGTTATCAGTTAAAAACCTTCAAAAACCAAATCAAGGAAATCGAAAAGGAAATCAAAAATTGGGACGACAAAATTTCGCTGTTAAACAAAAACAGGTCGACAGCCGAAAACAAGCTGAAAGAAGTGGAGTCCCAGCGGCCGGCGGAGCAGGAAGAATTAAAATCAATAAAAGCAAGCCGCGGCAAAATTTTCGAAGAAAAAAACGCCATCCAGAAAGAACTGGGGAGCCTGGAAGCCCAGCTTGAAATTATCGGCCGCGATAAAAATTCGGAAATAATTCCCGACAGCCGGCTGATGTTCGCCTTGATAAAAAAAGCCAAGAACGGCCTGGAAAGCGGCCTCGGTAAAAATTTTGAGGATTTAAAAAAATCCATAAAAGAAATTTTATCGGAAATCAACGGCCTCTTGGATTCCCACCAACTCACCGAAGAGAACGCCAAAAAATCGGAAAATATCCAAAACCGCCTCAGAGAAACAGGTTATCGGCTGGAAAAAATAAACCGGGAATTGGTTTTATTGGACGAGAAAGAAAAAAATCTGGATAAGGGGCAGGAGGATTTTTACCAGAATTTCAAGAGCGTCTTAAGAGAAGTAGAAGAAATAAAAGACAATATCGATAAAAATCTAAGCGAAAAAAGGCAGCTGGAATTCGAAAAAGAAAAAATTTCCATAAAAATCCAGGAGCTGGAAAGGCAAATAAGCCAGGTCAACCGGCGGCCGGAAGAATTCGAGAATTTCGACCTTTCCCAATTTTCGATAAATCCCGACCAGGGAAATGAAAACAGCTTGGCGTCCATTGAAAGAAGGACGTTAAGATTGAGAGGCGAATTAATAAACCTTGAAGAAATAGACGAGAACCTGCTGAAAGAAGCCAGCGAAACGGAACAGCGGTATAATTTCCTGAAACAACAAACGGAGGATTTGGAACGCGCCGACAAAGATTTAAAATCACTCATTAAAGACCTAAACCAAAAAATAAAAGCGGAGTTCGGAACCGCTTTAGAAAAAATAAACAAAGAATTCGACAAATTTTTCGGCTTGATGTTCGGCGGAGGCAAAGCGTCGCTTAAAATAGAACAGCCAAAAATCGCCAAAAACAACGGCGAAGATGATTTGGACGGCGGAAATGAAACGGATGAAATTGCCCAGGAAGCGGCCGATAAAGAAATCTCCGGAGGGATAGACATAAATGTCAGCCTACCCAGAAAACGCCTTAATTCGCTCGAAGTTCTGTCTGGAGGCGAACGGAGCCTCGTTGCTATCGCCGCCCTTTTCGCTTTAATCTCGGTCAGCCCGCCGCCTTTTTTGGTTTTAGACGAAGCCGACGCGGCGCTCGACGAACGAAACGCCAAACGGTTTGCCGAAATCTTAAAGGAGTTTTCCAAGGAAACTCAATTTATCATTGTCACCCATAACCGCACCATTATGGAAGCCGCCGATATTCTTTACGGCGTTACCACGGGAGAAGACGGCGCTTCTAAAGTTGTCTCATTGAAACTGTCGGCTGTCGCTAAGTAACCTAAAGAGGCTGATTCCGAAGAAAAAGGCTCGATTTGTTGCTATAATTAATTAAATGACTATTTTAATAAAAAACGTGAAAATTTTAGGCGGCAGCAGGAAATTCGGCGTCGCCGCCGATGTATTCATCAATAAAGGGAAAATTTCCGCTATCGGAAATTTTCCCGGCAAAAAAGCCGACAGGATGATTGATGGCACGGGAATGCAATTGACGCCCGGTTTCATAGACGTCAACAGCACCTCCGACCACCATTTGAGCATTTTTACCAACCCCTCTCAGGAAGATTTTTTAGCCCAGGGAGTTACGACGATTATCGGCGGCCAAAGCGGATTTTCTCTGGCGCCTTTTTTTAAAAATCTTCCCAAATCTCTTGGTTATTTCACGGACACCAATCAGGTTAATTTTAATTGGCAGACAACCAAAGAATTATTAAAAATTTTAAGCGGCAGAAAATTAGGAGTAAATTTCGGGACTTTGACCGGGTATGAAAATTTAATTTTCAGCTTTCCCGCCAAAGGAGAACTCGAAGCGGAATTTAAAAATAAAAACAA
>JAVHRF010000039.1:0-1056 GCA_036171515.1 Minisyncoccota bacterium
GGTCCGGGGCAATCCTAAAATCAGATCCCGGCCCCTGATTTCCAGATTTTTTGCTTGCGACTCTCACGTTTTTTTGTTTTTTGCCGAAGCGTCGGGAACCGAAACTGCGTTGCTGTTTTTTTCGGGAAGAGCGGTTCCGATTTTTATTTTTATTTCTTCCGCCGTCTGCTCTCCAATGGCTAAATTATATTTTTTCTTGATGTAGTCCGAAATGGCCAAATCCATTTTGTCGCCGCCTATTCTAAGCGAGCGGCAAGTGACTATTCCCCCTAAAGAGATTACCGCCATCTCGGAAGTCCCGCCGCCGATATCAACAATCATATTGCCCGAGCAAGAATTAGTCGGAATGCCGGCGCCAATCGCAGCTAAAATCGGCTCTTTTGCCAGATATGTCTGTTTTGCTCCGGCATTCGCCGCGGCTTCAATTACCGCTCTTCTTTCCGTAGAGGTAATCCCGGCCGGAACTCCAATCATCAATTCCGGTTTAAAAAAACGCCAAAACCCGGACACCTTATCGATAAAATATTTAAGCATTGCCTGAGTTACCCTGAAATCGGCAATCACTCCGTCCCTAAGGGGCCGGTAGATTCTAATCGTATCCGGAGTTCTGCCCGTCATTTCTTTTGCCGTTTCACCCACAGCCAAAATCTTGTTCTCCTGCAGAGAAACCGCCACTACCGAAGGCTCCTGCAGAACAACTCCCTTGCCGGGGATAAAAACTACGGAATTGCAAGTTCCTAAATCAATGCCTATTTTCATATACCAAGATTTTACTTATAAAATCGATGGTCGAAATGAAGCTTTAGCCTCATTGAGCATCGAAGGTGAATAATAAATCTGTATTTTAATATACCTTAAAATTCAGGTTTTAGCAAATTTTTTACCAAAAATGCCGGAAATAAAAAGGGAAATTCCGCCGAAAAAAAACAATAATGGGTATCCTAAAAGCGAGATGAGAAAACCTCCGGTTATCGCCCCCAGGGCCGTAGCTAAAGGAGAAAAAACCGTATCAACGGCCGCCGATTCCTCCGGATAATTTTTTAATTTAATCGACAA
>JAVHRF010000040.1:0-4454 GCA_036171515.1 Minisyncoccota bacterium
GGCTTCTTTCTGGCTTTTAAAATTTATTACCAGAACTACCGGCGCTTTGCGGTTTGGCTGCTGACCGCCAGTTTAGTGTTCTTGGTTCTGGTTTTCACGCCGCTCGGGCTCGCGAGCGGGGGAGCGGAAAGATGGCTTAAACTAGGTCCCTTGTCTTTTCAGCCGGCCGAAATAATCAAAATAACTTTCATAATCTATTTAGCTGCCTGGCTTACCAATTCTAAAGCCAACCGCACCCAAAGTTTTTCCGGCGGCTTCCTGCCGTTTTTGATAATTTCCGGATTGATAGCCGGGCTTTTAATTCTGGAGCCGACCACGGGAACAGTTGTTATTATTCTGGGTTCCGCCCTTCTTGTTTATTTTTTCAGCGGCGCGAAATTCCGCTACATCTTTCTGACTGTTTTAATCGGCCTTTCGGTTCTGGCTCTGATTATTTACATGACTCCTTACCGTTTCGCGCGCCTAAAGACATATCTTTCGCCATCACAGGACCAGCAGGGGTCGGCCTATCAGATAAACCAATCCCTAATCAATATCGGAACCGGAGGATGGCTAGGGGTCGGCTACGGAAAATCAACGATGAAAACAAATCTCCTGCCCGCTCCTTTGGATGATTCGATTTTTTCGATTATCGCCAGCGAACTCGGCTTTATCGGCGCTTCGGCGCTTATCATCGCGTTTTTCCTGCTGGTGTTCAGGATATTTTATCTGGCTTTCAAAACGGAGGAAAAATTCGCCCGCTCTTTGCTGGTTGGCTTCGGCAGCATTATTTTTATCCAAAGTTTTATGAATATCGCGTCTATTTCCGGACTTTTGCCTTTAACAGGAGTCCCTCTTCCCTTTATCAGTTACGGAGGCACCGCTTTAGCTGTTTTTTTGACAATGAGTGGTATAATAATAAATATTTCCAAATACACCAATGCTTAGAAAACCGTCTTTCGTCAAAGCTAAAATCAAAGTCCTGCTGACCGGAGGCGGCAGCGGAGGACACCTCTATCCGCTTATTGCCGTTTCCGAAGAGCTTGCCAATATAGCTTATAACGAAGGAATCGATTTGAGCTTGGATTACCTCGGCCCCTTTGACGGGAACGCCAAATTAGCCCTCGAAACTCATAATATCCAAATCCACTCTTTGCTCTCAAGCAAGATTCGCCGTTACGCCAGTTTGGTAATCCTGCTCGATATACCCGCTTTTTTTATAAGCATTTTTCAGGCGCTTTTTAAAGTTTGGGTGATTATGCCAGATGTCCTTTTCTCAAAAGGCGGACCAGGGGCGCTGCCCGTTGTTTTGGCCTGCCGTTTTTACCGCGTGCCCGTTGTCGTCCATGAATCAGACGCCATTCCCGGATCGACCAACTATATTACCGGCCGCCATTTTGCCAAAGCTGTCGGCGTGAGCTTCCAAAAATGCGCGTCTTATTTTAATCCCGCAAAAACCGCTTTCGTCGGAAATCCCGTCAGGGAAGAATTACTTTACAAAAGGCCCGCGCAAGCCGACGCCAAAACCCTTATCGGCCTAGACGCCAAAAAGCCTGTCATATTTATTCTTGGCGGCTCGCTTGGCTCCCAAAGGATAAATGATTTTATTATCGATAATCTGGAGGCAATTCTTTCGGCTGCCCAGATAATCCATCAGGTCGGCATAAAAAATTTCGACTCCATCAGAGCGCGAATCAAATCAAATTTCGGAGACGAAGTTCAGGCCCAAAAATCAGGATACGTATTTTTCCCTTTTTTGGACGAAAATCTTAAAGTCGCTTATTCGGCGGCCGATTTGGTAGTTTCGAGAGCCGGCGCGGGAACTATTTTCGAAACCGCTTCTTTCGGCAAGCCGGTTGTCCTCATCCCTCTGCCGGAAGCCGCCAACGACCATCAGCGCGCAAATGCCTATGAATTCGCGCAGCTGGGCGGAGGAATCGTTATCGAGGAAGACAACCTTCTTCCGGATATTTTTATCGGCCAAATAAAAGATATTTTAAACAATCCCGAAAAATTAAAACAAATGGGCGACGCTTCTTTAAAATTTTTCAAGCCCGGCGCCGCCGAAGCCCTGGCAAGGGAGATAATAAGCATTACGGGAAACTAAGAATAGAATATCGTATTTAGGATTTATAAAAATAGCTTAAATCTTTCTCATCTTTCCTAACTTCTACATCCTAAATTATAGTTCGCTTGCTTTGCGGAATTATATTGCCTGGATTAAAATTAAATAATGGCTGAATTTAACGAAGTCCGGACTCGTATGGCGCCAAGCCCGACCGGCCCGCTCCATCTGGGAACAGTCAGGACAGCCCTTTTTAACTGGCTTTTCGCCCGCCACAACAACGGAAAATTTATTTTAAGGATAGAAGACACCGATAAAGAGAGGTCTAAAAAAGAATACGAATCCCAGATAATCGAGGGCTTAAATTGGCTGGGTTTAAATTGGGACGAAGGGCCGCTGCGCCAATCGGAGCGAACCGAAATTTACAAAAAGTATCTGCAAAAACTGCTGGACGAAAAAAAGGCGTATTATTGCTACTGTTCCAAAGAAGAGCTTGAAGCGGAAAAGCAGGCTATGGCAGCCCAGGGTTTGCCGCCCAAATACGGCGGCCATTGCCGGAATCTGGAAACACCGCCAGCCGGACGAAAGGCCCAATTAATCCGTTTCAAAATGCCAGAAAGCAAAGTTGAATTTGCCGATTTGATCCACGGCAAAATTTCTTTTGACGCCGCGCTGTTCGGCGACATCGCCATCGCCAAAGACCTGGAAACGCCTCTTTATAATTTCGCGGTAGTCATCGACGATTTTGAAATGAAAATAAGCCATGTTATCCGCGGCGAAGACCACATATCAAACACTCCGAAACAGATTCTTATCCAAAAGGCGCTGGGGCTTCCGACGCCGAAATACGCGCATCTGCCGCTAATACTTTCTTCCGATAGAAGCAAAATGTCTAAAAGATTAACTGAAACTTCGTTTTTGGAATACCGGGAAAAAGGTTATCTTCCCGAAGCGATGATAAATTTTATGGCATTGCTTGGCTGGCATCCACAAGGAAACGAGGAAATTTTCACCGTCGAAAAACTGATAAGAGAATTCGACTTGGGCCGAGTCCAAAAAACAGGCGCCGTTTTTAACGCGGAAAAACTTGATTGGCTAAATGCCCGTTATGTAAAAAATCTCGATGCCGAAACCATATTAAGCCGCTTAAAACCGAGATTCGGAGAGAAAGGCTTTGCCGGCAGCGATGATTTCGTCAAAAAAATAATCAACTTGGAAAAAGAGCGGATGAAAACGCTGAATGATTTCTTTGCCGCTTCCGAATTCTTCTTCAGGCTGCCGGACTATCGGCCAGATTTGTTGATTTGGCAAAAAAATAGCGCCTCCAGAACAAAATCAATATTGGAGGAAACTTTAAGCGCGCTCGGCGACGTGGCGCTGGAAGATTTCGATAAGGTTAAACTCCCTTTTATTTTGGAGGATTTAACAAATAAAGAGGGAAAGGGGAATGTGCTTTGGCCTCTGCGGGCGGCCCTTTCGGGCGCCAAAGCTTCGCCTGACCCTTTTTCGATTATGGAAATATTAGGCAAAGAAAAAACGCTAGAAAGAATCAAAATAGCGGTCGGCAAATTGTCATAAAATGCCAAAAAAAGCGCTAAAAATAATTTTGGTTTTGGCTGCGACTTTTATTTTGTCCGGTTCCGCCTCTATTATGGCGCAAATAGCAACCACCCAGCCTCTCGATAGGAATACCCTCCAAAGCCAAATCCAGGACAAATCCAAACAATTAGACCAGATTAACCAGCAAATAGATGTTATAAACGGCCAACTCCAACAAACTAAAAACGAAAAAAACACTCTCCAGAGCCAGGTTAATTTATACAACGGCCAAATCAATCAGCTGAATCTAAGCATTAATGCCAGCGAGACGACCATCCAAAAATTAAACCTGGAAATCCAGTCGACTAATTTGGATATAAACGACATAAATAATTCAATCGCGTTGAAACAGCAGTCGATTACCGATACCCTGAGAAACATCCAGCAGAATGATTCGGCTAATTTCCTTACCATATTTTTGCAAAATCCTTCGCTGGCCGACAGCGTCGCCGAAGCCCAAAATCTGAAAGACCTGGAATCTAATTTGCAAATCGACGTCGCCAATTTGACCGACCTCGAAACCAGCCTGACCGGCAAAGTGGCCGACGCCAAAAGCAAACAAGATTCTATCGCGCTCGAAAACCAAAATCTGCTTTACCGCAAGGATATCATCAACGAGCAAAACCAGGAAAAAGCGAAACTTCTTCAGGCTACCAAGAACAAAGAAAGCAATTATTTGAGCATGATGACTCAACTTCAGAAACAACAGCAGGCGATAGCTGACGAAATTGAAGCCATCGACTCGGTTTTAAGGACAAAAATAGACCCAACCTTGTTGACGGCGCCAGTCCCCGGAGTTTTAGCTTGGCCG
>JAVHRF010000041.1:0-4433 GCA_036171515.1 Minisyncoccota bacterium
GCTGGACCAAAAAACTCCTAATGACAACCACTACGCCGACAGCCACTACGACCGCTTCTATAATTTCTAAAGCCGAATATAAAAATTTGCGCATTTGATAAAATTGTTCCAAAATCGAGACTTTAGAGCTATTATATTACTAATGGAACTTAATTTCAAGCTGATAGCGGGTTTAGGAAATCCCGGGCCGGAATACGAAAACACTTACCATAATTTGGGATTCTTTTTTGCCGAAAAGCTGGCTGATTCTTTTTTGACCGGCGCCAATTTCAAAGAAGAGAAATATTTCCGGTTTTTAAAAACCGACGAGCTTATTTTTATCAAGCCGAAAGTTTTTATGAACGAATCTGGCGCCGCCATTAAAGCGGCGATGAAATTTTTTTCCAATAAGGATAAAAAAATATTGCCCGAAGATATTTTAATAATCCACGACGACAGCGATTTGAATATCGGCGATTTTAAAATAGATTTCGACCGGGGCGCCGCCGGCCATAAAGGAGTCTTATCGGTGGCGGAAAGCCTGAAAACAAACCGGTTCTGGCGGTTAAGGATAGGAATCCGTCCGCCGGAAGAACAAGCCCGCCGAAAAGCCGGCGAATTCGTTTTAAGAAAAATCCCCTCTGCCTACAGGGAAATTTTTCAATTGATGGTTGAGCCTTTAAAAATAAAGCTTAAAGAGAAGACGAATCCGTGAGAAGAGATTTGAATGGAATTAAGAGGCAGATTGACGCTTAGGAACGTCGGATCATTCTGAATATCTTGCTTGAAAGCGAGAATTTGGTCTTGCTGGCCGGCGCTGCCTCCCAAGTTGACGGGAGTTCCTTCTCCCTGATAAATAAGGCTCGTCAGGCTGATGCCGTCTTTTTGGGATAAATAGTTGAGTTTTTGGAGCAGCGGCGATTTCAATACGGTGGTTTTCTGGATATTTTTTATAAGGCTTACAGACTGGTTGAACTGGTTTACCTGGACTGTTAAATTATTCATATCCTGAAGCTGAGCCGAAGAAATATGGAGTGAGTTTTGGCGTTCCACGAGCGACGCGCTGACCTGGCCGGCGAAAATTTCCGCGACAATTACGGCAACCAGCAAAACCGCGAGCGTGGCCGGCAAAAGCACGCGCCAAAAATTCAAAAAATTAATAATCTGCTGTTTCTGGAATTCTTCCTGGATATCAAGGCCAAGCAAATTAATTTCGTTTTCTTTTTTAGCCAGAGCGCTCATTCCCCGAAGGGCGCATCCCAAAACGATATACCAGTTGGAATCGATATTTTCCCCTCCCGGAAGCACGAGTTCTTTGGGCTGAAAAGGAAAATTTTTCTGGACGACGTCTTTTACTTCATCTTTCAGTCCGGTAGTCGCCAAAATGACGCCGTCGATATTTTTATTGAAATGGGTCGAATAAAAGTTCAGCACCTGTTCGAAATTCCTGATTATCGACGCCTGGAAATTTTCGAAAGTTATCTGGCGTTCTTCTCCCTGAAGCTGGCGCCAGGAATTGAAATATTCGAAGTAAGGATAGCCGTTTTCGAGCGTTATCAAATCTATTCCGCTGCTGTCTATCAGCATCGACAGGTAAACCTTGCTTAAATCGATTCCGGAAGCAGCCTGCCTGACCAAGCGGGCTATGGATAGCGAGCGGGATTCAATCGCCAGCGGGAAAAAGCCGGCTTCCTTAAGCGCCGAAATTATATCATTGACGACTTGCTTGTTGATAAATACGCTTAAAATTTCAAACCGCACGCCGCTGGTTTTTTTATTGAGAATCTGCCAGCTCGAGTAATTTTGCGAGCTCTCTCCCGGCGAAATCATCTGCACGTTCAATTGAATAGCTTTTTCCATTTCTTCCTCCTTGGACAGCACCGGCAGGTTGAAAACCTGGCTGTAAATATTTATCGAGCTCAAAGAAACCATAACGCTGATTTTGGAGCGGTTTTTCGTCAAGTCTTTTATCTGGACGGCGAAAGACTGCAGCGCCGAGGCGAACTGTTCTTTGTCTTTTATCTGATTGTTTTCCAGAAGTCCTGGAGGCAGACGCAAGGAAGTGGTCAGCCAGCGGTTATCTGAAAAAATCGCGTATCTTAAACTCGAATCGGAAATTTCTAATCCGCCAATCTGGGTCCGAATCCTTAAAATTTTTAATATTTTCTCGAAAATTGATTTTAAATCCATATTTTTAAATGGGTATTTTTTGGTAGGAAACCACGTCAACTTTTTTGCTCACTGGGTCAATCGACAAAATCACCTGGATTTTCTGCTTGATGGTTCTGATTTGAGCCAAAGAAATTATCGTGGTCTCATTGGCGCTCGGCGTTCCCTGGGTTGCAGTAACGATATCGGAAACGTTCGTGAATGGAAGAGTGTAGCCGGTGCTGGAAAAATTGGCGTTTCGGACAACCTGGAGAATGGCGTCATTGGCTCCCGAGCTGGCAGCCGCTTCGGCTAAAATCGCGGCGCGGTAGCCGGTTATCGAGGTGATGAAACTGAAGCCTAAAATCGAGAGCGCTACCCCTATAGTTATAATAACGCCTCCGATTAAAAAAATTAAGGAGAGCATCATTTGCCCAGCACCACTTTTGGGAGTTAATAATTCGGCATCAGCGCTTAGTAAACCTATTCTCTTTTTTAATTCTCTTACAGCGTTGCCATTATATTTTAATCTTTTTTCCCTCAATCGTGCCAATTTTTCATTTTGGTATGCTTCGTAATAATAAAGTAGCCAAGGCGCGTATCGCTTAGTTGAAAAAACTTTGCCGTTGTTATGATCTTCTAATCTTTTTTTTAAATTATTAGTAGAGCCAATATATATTTGATTTGGGTAATTCATGCTTTTTAAAAGATACACCCAAAAGTGGTGCTGGGTTTGCGCCGCCTGTAGCCGTCCATTGATATTTTTGTGTTTTATTTTTGGATTTTTCATATTTCTTAAATCATATTTTTTACGGGCTCCAATTTACGATAACCTTGGTTACCTTTGGGCTGGCTGTGCGGCTGGAGTCGGAAGTCAAAGTAAGCCGGTAACGGAAATAACGGCCGGCCGATAAGGAGTAAGGGAGAAGCGTGAACGGCGCACCCGCGTTGACGGCGGTTGGGCTTGTGAAAGTCCACGGGCCGCTTGTTGAGTTGGAAATAGCTATTTGAAACTGGACTTCGGCTCCGAGCGGCCAGGTGTCGCCCGACACGATAACCGAATTGAATTTTGCTCCGCCGGCCACTCCGGTGTCAAAAGTGCTCGATTCGAGAGTGCCTTGGCTTGAAGATGTTTGCCAGAGCGTATTGACCCAGTAAGCAACGCTTCCGCCATAATCGTGGTAATTAAAGCTTATCCAGCCGACGGCATCGTTCCAAGCCCAGCCATGAAAATTGCTTTGGGCGTCGATATAAACCTGATACTGGTCGGTCGGGCTGGGATTGGAGGGGCAAACCCAGGCTGAGCCATTCCACACGGACGAGCTGGCGCTGTTTCCGCAAAGGCTTATCCAGCCGTAGTTGTCGTTCCAGGCCCAACCCGCCAGATCGCCGGCGCCGTCATTGGAAATGCCGTAATTTACGGGACCGCCATTAGACGGGCAAATATTTCCTGAGGGGGCCGAATCGCAATTCAAAGAAATCCAACCGACGGTCGAGCTGGCATATCCCTGAACTTCCGTATTGGTAACCGTTGCTGTTCCCGGAGAATAAAAATCAAGCCAGCCCATAACATCGTTCCAAGCCCAGTGGTTGGTCGGGTCGATGTTCGTAGCCGCCTTTCCATATTTTAAAAATAGAAAGCCGAAAACAATCAATAAAATAATAATAAATAACCATATTAAATTTTTCTTATATAGTTTCATTAATTTAAGTTTAAATCACGCCAACAAAAATTCGAAATCTGAATATCTAAACCCGAAACAATATCTAATTTCCAAAAATTTAAAACCAAAAACTCCGAACGATTTTTTTTATTTGAATTTATTGTTTTGGTCATTTGGATTTGTTTAGGATTTAGGATTTCGCGCTTCGGATTTTTTATTTAGAATCCCTTAATAATTATAGCGCCGGTTGAAGACGTGTAATCTATGAATGTCGACGAAGAAAATAAATTATTGGGAATAGTGAGCGGACCGGTTTGGCCGGCTCCCCCGCTCCAGTCGTTTTGGTAAGTCACCTGGTCCGGATAGCGGGTCAAGTAAATCGGCAGGGTCGAAGTCGAGCCGTTGGGCCAGTTGTAATATATATTTACTAATTGCGTCGAAGGGTCGTCCGATCCCGAGCCGCTGGTGATATTTCCGTTGGCGTCGCGGTTAACGTTAGCAACGGTAAAATCGCGGGTGTAAAATTGCGCTTTGTAAAGATTTGAAATGGTAGTTGAGGAGAGAGCGGTGTTGTAAATTCGGACGTCGTCGATTATATCTTGAGCATATTGAGTGTTATATTTACCGATAGAATTAACCTGA
>JAVHRF010000042.1:0-1038 GCA_036171515.1 Minisyncoccota bacterium
CACCCGCTCCAGCTGTACCTACAACCGGCTACGAAAAAGCCGCCGCCGCCGCCGCCGCTGCTAAAGCCGCTGCCATCAAAACCACCGGCGGCTCCGTCGATCCTTCAACTGCTGGTAACGCACTCACTTGGGTCGCAGGCAAAGTCGCGCTTTGGGCGTCAGGCGCAGTAAGTTTTGTTTTGGGGGCGCTTTTTGGGCTAATACTTAGCATCGAAGCTGCTATTATTGATTATATTCTTTCTCCCACTAATTTTTCTTTTACCAACGCCACGGTTGTCACTCTCGGCTGGGGCATCACCCGCGATTTGGCTAATATGTTTTTTATTTTGATTCTTCTAGTAATCGCTTTCGCCATGGTTTTAAAAATTCAATCCTACGCCATAAAACAACTCTGGTGGAAAGTGCTGGTGGCGGCGCTTTTAATAAATTTCAGCTTGGTGATTGCCGGCTTTGTCATTGATTTTACCCAAGTTCTTACGACATTCTTTATAAAACAAGCTATAGGTAAAGATTTTATAAGTATCACCGCAAAACTGGCGAATAGTATGAAAATCACTAATTTTTATAGTCCGGCTATGCCAACTTCTTTTATGGCAGGCGCTACTCAATTGGGAGGAAGCCTCATAGCGGCACTTGTAGGTATTATTTTAACATTAATTGGCCTAGTGGTAACCGTTTTTGTCTTTGGCGCAACTGCCATATTTTTGATTGTCAGAATTCTTTATATCTGGTTCCTATTAATTATTGCTCCCATTGCTTGGATGCTTTGGATTCTGCCAGCAACAAGCAGATATTTCTCGCAATGGTGGAATAATTTTATCAAATGGTCGTTTTTTGCTCCGATTTATGCTTTTATGATTTATCTTTCGTTATCAATTTTTACCAAGACCGGTGAACTTGGCAATAGTGTAATTTCTGGAACAACGCCTTCTAATTGGAACACCGCCGCTGCGGGCCTAACTACGGCTTCCTTGCCTTCGGCAATTTTCCAGTGGATTTTAGTTATCGCGATGATGTTCGGCTCGCTGATTGTCGCCC
>JAVHRF010000043.1:0-2910 GCA_036171515.1 Minisyncoccota bacterium
TTTAAATGTGGAAATAACGGAAATAGCATTTGTACTAATAATGCTACTCCCACGGCCGTTGTTTCTATTGGCTCTTCCGGCGATGTCAAACGCGCTTTTTACGTTTCGGTTGCCGTCACTTCTACAGTCTTGACTATTCCGCAATAACAAAGATAGCACCTAGTGACTAGGGGTTAGAATTTAGTAGATAGTAATTAGTCATTTTAAAATTTCTGCTTTATGCATTCTATATCCCATCCGAATAAACGCTATAACGCACCATGGCTTCTTAATTATTAAATCCTAAATTCTATTTGCTAGCTTCTAGTTTGCTATTCCAAATGGGCGGCCGCCTCGAAAGACGAAACCGCTTTTTTAAGCAACGGATATTTCGACAGATTTGGGTTCGCCGAAATGATTTTTAGCGCTTTTTCGCGGCTTAACTTTACGAGGTCGGGGTTTTGGAGGGCTTTCATTGCTAGGTCGGGGATGCCGGTTTGTTTGGTTCCGAAAATTTCGCCCGGACCTCGCATTTTCAAATCCTGCTCGGCCAGCTCGAACCCATTCTTAGCTTCCAAGATAGCTTTAAGCCTTTTTTTAGTGTTGATGCTGTCGGAATCGGTAAAGAGGAAACAGTAAGATTGGCTTTCGCCCCGGCCGACCCTTCCTCTCAGTTGATAAAGCTGCGCCAAACCGAACCGATCGCTGCCCTCAATCATAATAATAGCCGCGTTGGGAATATCTATTCCAACTTCAATAACCGACGTAGAAACAAGGATATCTATTTTTTTGCCGGAAAAGTCAATCATTATTTTTTCTTTTTTATCCGATTTTACTTTGCCATGGATCATTTCGATTTTTAATTCAGGAAATATTTTTTTGGATAACTTTTCGTATTCTTGCTTAACGGATTTTATTTCCAGCGCGATTTCTTTGGCGCGATAAGTTTTCCGCTCCGGCACCGCCTCGTTTTGGGCTGGCGGCTCTATCCGGGGACAGATAACAAATGCCTGCCGCCCTTCTTTGATTTTTTGGCGGATAAATTCGTAGGTTTTTGCCCGCTCTTCGGGAGGAATTATCTTGGTGATGACGGTCGTTCTTCCTTTGGGCATTTCGTCGATAGTCGAGAGGTCAAGGTCGCCAAAAACGGTAAGGTTCAAAGTGCGGGGGATTGGCGTTGCCGACATGCTTAAAAAGTGGGGCGACAGCGTTTCCTTTCGCCCTTCTATTTTCAAGCTGTTCTGCGATAAGGCCGCTCTTTGCTTTACGCCGAACCGGTGCTGTTCGTCAACGATAGCCAAGGCCAGATTTTTAAAAACAACATTCCTTTGCCCGAGGCGGGTGGAAATCAAGGCGTGCGTGCCGACGGCGATTCGCATCTCGCCGCCTGAAATTTTTTTCAACAACTCTGATTTTTTTATGTCGGCTTCCAAATCGTTATCGTAAAATACTTTTGCTGAACCGGAAGTCAAAAGGCAGATATTTATTTTATGCTCGAAGGTTGAAAAAAGTTTTTTCAGGGTTTCGAAGTGCTGTTTTGCTAATATTTCGGTCGGCGCCAAAAAGGCCGCCTGATAGCCGTTATAGGCGGCAATCAGGGCGGCTAAAGCGGCAACGACCGTTTTTCCCGAACCGACATCTCCCTGGAGGAGGCGGTTCATCGGATGGTTCTTTTCTAAGTCCTGGATTATTTCCCAGAGAGATCTTTTTTGGGAAAAAGTAAGCTCGAAAGGCAGCTTTTCGATGAGCCGCTTCAGCTCTTCGATATTTATTCTAAGCGGAACGGCCGATTCGCGGGACATTTTGATTTTTTGTTTAATATTAAAAAGCTGGAGTAAAAAAAGTTCATCGAAAGCGAATCTTCTTTTGGCAGCCAGGGCTTCTTCAAGGTTCTCGGGAAAATGGATTTGCCTTAAGGCGGCGTTTATTTCGGGGAACCGGCCTTCGTCCAATATTTTTGAAGGTATAACTTCGGGAATGGTTTCTAAGTTTTTGAATATATTCTGGATAAAGTAGCGCATTCCTTTCGAAGTCAGGCCCCGGGTTTCCGGATAAACCGGGACGATTCTGGCGGTATGATAAGAGGGGTGGAAACTGCTGATTGACTCGTAGGTCGGATGGGAAAGGCGGAGCTCGCCGTCTTTAGAAAGCGTTACTTTGCCGCTGAAATTGGTTTTTTGGCCGACGCGCAGGGCGGAGAGAACGTAGGGCTGGTTAAACCAATTGGCTTTTATCGAGCCGGTTTCATCGGAAAGGACGGCTTCGGCGATGTTCAGCCGGCGGCGGTACCAGCTTTGGCGGCTTCTGACTCTGTCGACCGTAGCTGAAATAGTCGCTTGCTGGCCCGGTTCTAAATCCGCTATCTTATAGATTTTGGAAAAATCTTCCCAGTAGCTGGGAAAATGCCAAAGGAGGTCTTTCACGTTTTTCAGGCCGAGACAGGAAAGTTTTTTTTCGAAAGCGGGCCTTATGAACGGCAGGGAGTTTAATGGCGCTTCTAACTTAATCACGCCCTATATTATATCAGATTTTTGATTTTGAAACAATTATTTGTTCGGGCGGCATTATTAGCGAGCTTGCCGCACGTATTTATAGCGGCGATAACTTTATAAAATTTGATTTTAGGGCTAATTTTTATAAACTTAAAGAATCGTTTAAAGCCCGGGTGGCGGAATAGGCAGACGCACAGGACTCAAAATCCTGCGAGCGCAAGCTCATGAGAGTTCGATTCTCTCCCCGGGCACAATAATAATCTAAGAGAATCGAACGCCGGAGCGTATTTTGCCAGCTGGCGAAATAGCGAGGCGGTGCCCAGACCAAAACTTTTTGACGAAAAAGTTTTGAGTCGCGGGCGATTCCCTGCCTGCGCAGACAGGTCTCCCCGGGCACAATAATAATCTAAGAGAATCGAACGCCGGAGCGTATTTTGCC
>JAVHRF010000043.1:3010-4380 GCA_036171515.1 Minisyncoccota bacterium
AGTTTTGAGTCGCGGGCGATTCCCTGCCTGCGCAGACAGGTCTCCCCGGGCACAAATAAAAAACCAGCCTCTTAAGAGGCTGGTTTTTTTACTGGTTTAGTAATTGTCTCTGTGTCCGAATCCCCGATTTTCTCTCCGGGGCGGGCGGCTTTCCATCGGCTTGGCTTCGTCGACCGTTAAATTGCGGCCTTCGAGCTCTTTGCCGTTGAACATCTCAATCGCTTTCTTGGCTTCTTCCTCCGTGGACATTTCTACGAAACCGAATCCTTTCGATCGTCCGGAAAATTTATCCATGATGACCGTGGCGGATTCTACGTTTCCAGCGGCGGAAAAAGTGTCTTTCAAAGTTTCCTGAGTGGTGCCGTAAGACAAACCTCCAACATATAACTTTTTAGCCATATTTGTTTTTATATTTTATTAAGTAGGGCGACCACTTGCCTAGTTGCGCTCAAGATCAAAGATCTTAAGCTACTCTTAAGCGCAATAATGCCAAAAGAAAGTAACTAAGAAAACCTACTATCCTTTCAAGGATAACATCAATACTATCAGATAATTTTTAAAAAGTCAATAGTCAATGCAGCCCAAGCGTTGATGTGGCGTTTTGGCTCAAGGCAGCACGGAATTCTTGTCAATAAAGATTTAGTTGGCTGTTTATAGACTGGTTTAAATAATTGCTTAATCCCTGAAGAAGCCAAACGGCTAAAATCAGCGAAACAATAGTCAGGATAACGGCAATCCAACCGATAGTTTTTGATTTGCCGTCCTTCTGCCTCAAATACCTGTACGCCGGCCACAGGCCGAGAGGGGGAAGGAAGAAGCTCAATAAATAAACTCCTATCTGCCTGATAACGCTTGTTTCTTCCGGCTTTATTCTTAATTTCTTTCCGCAGTTCGGGCAGAAATAAAAACTCGCGTCTATTGGCGCGCCGCAGTAAGGACATTTTAAATTAACATCCATAATTAAATAATAACATTTTTGAATAGAAACGGCTTAATTTTGGCAAGGAGGTTGACACCACCAGCGCAAGCCCCGCGCTTCAGCGCGGGGGATAAGCCATATTCTCCGCCCATTGCGATACAGAGAGCAATGGGCGGAGGAGAGAAACGCAAGCCACGGGCTTTAGCCCGTGGAGATTGACAATAAATAAATTATTAGTTATGATTAAATAAGTAAATTAAAAAAGGAGGCGAATGATGAAGCCGATTTTCGATAAAGCCATTAAGATTGTTACGGCGGTCGGCTTGGCATTATTTATTGTTTTTCTTTCGGCAGGCATTATCTGCGGCGAAATCCATCTGGCGTTTCCGCGCCTTTTAATGATGTTGTGCGTTATTTATATTATAGCCGTGGCAGTCGCTACTTTTGCCGG
>JAVHRF010000044.1:0-1026 GCA_036171515.1 Minisyncoccota bacterium
TTTTTATTCCAATCATCGTTTCAATAGTTTCTTTAATTTTTGCTTATTTTTTAATCCAGGAAGTAAACAAATCTTCGGCAGGAACGGGGAAAATGATTGAGATAGCTCAGGCGATAAAAGAGGGAGCTGTCGCTTTTCTAAAAAGACAATATAAAACCATCGGCATCGTGGCCATAGTTTTATTTTTTATTCTTTTTGCAACTTTGGGAATAAAATCCGCCTTAGGTTTTTTAATCGGAGCCCTGGCTTCCGCCCTTTCCGGTTTTATCGGAATGATGGTTTCAACTAAAGCCAATGTCAGGGTGGCGGAAATTGCGAAACTTGGATTGAAACGGGCTCTTAATTTGTCTTTTAAGGGAGGTTCCGTAACCGGATTTTTAGTGGTGGGGTTGGGGCTTCTTTCGGTTTCCGCGTTTTATCTTTTAACCCAGGATTTGAAAGCTTTAATCGCCTTGGGTTTCGGAGGCAGTTTGATTTCGGTTTTTGCCAGATTGGGCGGAGGAATTTATACTAAAGCAGCCGACGTCGGGGCCGACTTGGTCGGCAAAGTTGAGCGGGGCATTCCCGAAGACGACCCGAGGAATCCGGCGGTCATCGCCGACCAAGTCGGAGACAATGTCGGTGATTGCGCCGGCATGGCAGCCGACCTCTTCGAGACTTACGTAGTGACGATAATAGCGGCAATGGTTCTGGGAGGACTTATTTTCCCCAATTTGCCCGAAGCCATATTTTTGCCCTTGATTTTAGCTTCGATCGCCATTTTAGTGCCGAAGGGACCCTCAGTTCCAACCGTGCGCTCTTCGACAAGTACCTTGTCGAGAAGTCCGCCATTGACGAGCGCCTCGCAAAGCGTGGGCCGATTGCCAACGCCCTCGGGGGATCGCAGCTCGATGCCCGAAGCAACGAGCTTCAAGGGCTCCTCAACAGCCTCGGGCCAGTCCTCAGCGTGCAGGAGAAGGCGGTCGAGGCCGTGATGCCAAGCGCGTTAACGATGCAGCGGCGGCTGTGATGGATAAATATCCCAAT
>JAVHRF010000045.1:0-4325 GCA_036171515.1 Minisyncoccota bacterium
ATTACGCGGGGTTTTTGGCGACCAAGATATTTAATAATAATTGGATAGTAATTTTTGCCGGATTACAAACTTTTTTACTGATGATATTCGGGGAAATCATACCCAAAAGACTGGGAGAAAGATATTGCGATAGAACAGCTCTGATAATAGCTCCGCCGGTTTATTTCGTTTCACGCGTCTTTACGCCGATTATTTGGCTAATTGATTTCTTTACGGAGCCTTTCATAGAAAAAAACAAATTAGGCGCCGCCAGCGAAGCGGAAATCAAGTATTTGGCGCGGGAAGCGGCGGAAGAAGGAATTATTGAGGCCGGCGAAAGCCAGCTAATCCAAAAAATTTTCCGATTGAACGATATTACCGCCGCAGACATTATGACTCCGGTTCCGCTTGTTGCTTTTATTGATGGGAATAAAACAGTTGGCGAAACAGCGGATTTTATCGAACATTCCCAGCATTCAAGATTGCCCGTCTATGAAGAAGACAAGAAGAATATTATCGGAATAGTTCACCAAAGGAATCTTTTAATCGCAATCACCAAGGGAGAGCTGGATCAGCCGGTTAAAAATTACGCCTGGGATGCTATGATAGTTCCCGAATCGCGTTTGATAGATGATTTATTAAAAGATATGCGGGAGAAAAGATCGCAGTTGGCGGTAGTCGTTTCCGAATATGGAGATGTCGCGGGCGTAGTCGGGATAGAAGATATTATTGAAGAATTAGTCGGAGAGATTGTCGACGAAAAAGACGTGGAACCGGAAATGATTAAGCGCGTTTCTAAAAATGAGGTAATCGCCCATGGCCAAACCCGCGTTTCTTATTTAAACCATTTTTTTAACACCGAAATTAAAAACCGCAAAACTCTTAACGGATATCTGATGGATAAAATAGGTGAATTGCCCAGGCAAGGAAGTTCGTTTGAATTTGACAGCTTAAAATTTATTATTGAATTGGTCGGCCCTAGGACAATAGACCGTATCAGGATTATTAAAAACTTGGGCAATTAGAGTACGTTTTAAAATATCGGCAATGATAAAAATATTAAAAAATAAAATAGCAATAGTTATTATAATTTTGGCGGTAATACTTATTTTTGCCTTTGGGGTAGAGCAAATATTTATTTTAAGAAAAGCCCATAGCACCTTCGAAAATTATTACGCTTTCAGGGGCTGCGTTCAGCTGCTCGACAAAGCCGCCGATTACGGCGTATGTAAAACTGCTTCCGGCCAGACTATTAAGATTGTGAAGTTTCAAAACAGGTGGTACCTAAACGGAGATTTGCCGGTTTGCTGGCTGGATTTATGTTTGTAACCAAAACCAATGCCTATTTTGGCGGTTAGACCGGAAGTTATTTTTTAATTGCAGGAATAAATTATCCTGCCATTTTCAAAAACATGGAACGCGCCGGATTCTTCTGAAACCGTAAAAACAGCGGTGTTTTTAAAAACGTAAGACGAGGCAATGGCCGACAAATGGCGGGCATGGACTTTTTCTTTAAATCCAAATTGTTCGGAAAGGTCGTTAAACCGTCCTGGATTTATTTTCTGGGCTATTATTTTCAGCCGCAAGCCTTCGATAATGACTCCCGAGTGGATGACGTTTCCGTTTTTGTCGATTAAAATAGCGCCGTCAAAATTGGTAGTTGCCGAAACGTCGCGCCGCCCAACCCGCCTTTTGCCGAGCTTCATTATATTCATATGATGCTTTTTGAACAAGTCCTGGGTTTCGTCGGAAATGTCGGTCGATTTATTCCATTTTTTCTGCCAGCCTAAAATAACGAAAAGCCCGAATTTATTGCGATGGCGGCTTCTGATGTTTAATATCAATTCAGCCAACGCGATTTTCATATCGGGCGAAAGCGCTACTCTCGATTTTTCCAAAACTTTTTTGATTTCAGAAATATTTTTTTTGATTTTATTTTTATTCATATTAATTTAACGAAGAAGTTGAACCGATGATTTAGGGCGCGTCCTGCTGCGCTTTATTTTTTACCTATGATTACCAAAATTTCCGAATCGGCGGGGGCCGGAAAATGGGCGCGAAGGATTGGGGCGCCGGTTCGGGCGGTGGCTGCCGAAGCGTGAAGGAAATAGCTGCCGGTCTGAATGCGGAATAGCGCGGGCGGGCGGAAGTTCAGGAAGTTTCGAAAGGGGCAATACGGAGCGGATAAGGCGTTCGATATCGCGAACATCGCCTCTCTGGTCCGGAGTGGCGAAAGAAATCGCGTGTCCCGCGTTGCCCGCGCGCGCCGTCCGGCCGATGCGGTGGACGTAATCTTCCGAGCTTTGCGGAAGGTCATAATTCAAAACAAGTTCTATTCCTTGCACGTCAATGCCGCGTGCCGCGATATCGGTCGCGACGAGCACGCGATACTTTCCGTTCCGGAATCCCTCTAGGGCATCTTTGCGCTGGCCGAGCGAACGGTTGGAATGGAGTTCCGCGGATGTGTGGCCTAAACTGCGGATTCCCGCCGCAATCCTTTTCGCGCCGTGCTTTGTCCGGGAAAATATCAAAATAGAACCGCGGTATTCTCCTAATATTTTTTCCAAAAGCCGAGGCTTATCATTTTTTTCCACGAAGAAAAGTTCCTGGGTGACTCTCTTGACCGTGGTGCCGGAGGGCGCGATTTCGATGCGCGTGGGAAGCTTCAGGTAATCTTGCGCTATCCGGATAATATTCGCCGGCATCGTGGCGGAAAAAAGCATCGTCTGCCGTTCGCGGGGCAGCGCCGAGACAACCCGTTTTAATTGGGGGGCGAAACCCATATCAAGCATCCTATCCGCTTCATCAAGAACGAGAATCCCTATATTCCTTAAAGAAACAGTCCTTTGCTCAAGGTGGTCTATGAGCCGCCCCGGAGTGCCGATTATTATCTGAGGATTCCTGCGAAGCGCCTGTATCTGCCGGCCTATTGATTCGCCGCCTATTAAAACCGCTGTCCGGATGCCGAGGGGCGTCCCGACCGCGCGAAGCATGTCGTTAGCCTGAAGGGCAAGTTCCCGGGTGGGCATAATGATAAGCCCCTGCTTTCCGCCGAGCGCCGCCTGTATCATGGGCACGCCGAAAGCAAGCGTTTTTCCCGTTCCGGTTTGCGCGATTCCTATAAGGTCCTTTTTATCAATAGCCGCGGGGATGCATTTTTCCTGAATTGGCGTGGGAATCGTAAAATGAAGTTTGCCTAACGCCTCCAGTATATTTGGGGCGATTCCAAGGTTATAAAAGCCGGAAGCGGAAGCCATTTTTATTTTCTCCCTTTCGATCCGAGAAGATATACGGTTAATCTTTGGTAAATTTCATCGGTCGATTTTCTGGATAACTCCCGTTTTTTCCAAAAAGAATTGCTTTCAGAAACGTCGTTAATCTGTATTTTATTCAAGTCTCTAATAACGGCGTATCGCGCGTGTCCAAGGTCTTTATTTGTTTTAATATTGATGTCTTCCACTCCCTGGTAAATTTGCTTCAGGTAGCCGTATTTATTCTGAATATCCAGTTCCTGGTTGGCTTTTAGGCGGAGAGAAAGACCTCCGGATAAAGACGGGTTTAATTCGACGTATTCGATAAAATCGTGGATTGCCACAAAAAAATCGAAGCCCGCTGGCGTTTGCGAAACCTTTTGGAATTTTCTATCTAAGCCGGAGAGGGTTTTTTTTGCTGGACTCATTATGATTTCATTATATCACGATGCAGGTTAAATAGCTATGCCGCGATAAAAAATGAAAAACATTTTTTTATTTTCCCGGTTAATTATTTTAAAAAAATTATTGCCGTAATCTTGATATTCTAAAGCCAACATTTATACTGAAATCAGTTAATCGATATTTAAAAGGGGCGGTTATGCCAGAAAATACCGAAAGAGGGAAACCGGCGATTGTCATGAAAGACAGTCGAGTAAGGAGTATTATAAAATCGATAAGCTACCGAATCACCGGGACAATCATAACGTCGGCTCTTGTTTTTGTGTTTACCGGCCGGTGGGGATTATCCCTTACGGTCGGCGCCGTGGAGCTTGTCGTGAAATTACTTTTTTTCTATATCCATGAGCGCGTGTGGCTTATGATTCGTTGGGGAGGCGCGAGTAGCCGATAATGAAATCGATTTTCTTTAAGAGGCCCGCTATAAGCGGGCCCTTTTTTATATGCCAAAGCACCAAACCAAAACCACGACCTAAGGCCGTGGAGTTTCATTTTGGCCACCCGCTACTTATATTTGACAAAAGTCCCGATTCTAATTATATTTTAAGCAGATTATTGATTATTAAATAAGGAGGATTTATGGAAGAGAACGGCTTAAAATCTCCTCCCGCTTGGGATCTCGACGGTCTTTTGCCG
>JAVHRF010000046.1:0-1016 GCA_036171515.1 Minisyncoccota bacterium
CGTTTTGCCCGTCTAAAAAATATTCGCCTTTGGTTGGGATATCGAGCGCGCCGATTATATGCATCAATGTGGATTTTCCCGAGCCGGACGGACCCATAATCGCCACAAATTCGCCGTCTTCAATTTCAAACGAAATTTCTCTAAGCGCGTCCGTTTCGATGGAACCGCTTTTGTAAGTTTTTGAAATATTCTTACATTCAATCATTTTTATCTTCCTGTCGCGCCTCCGCCGGTGCTTCTTTGGCCGGTTAGCGATTGTAAAATGTTTTGTTGGGATTGCTGAGTTGAAGAGGTTGATGGCGAAATGGTTCTCGTTACCACAAAATTTCCTTCATTGGCGCCGCCTAAAATTTCAGTCGTCGTGTCATTGGAAAGCCCGATTTCAATAGTTTGGCTTGTTGGCGGAACCGGAGAAGCGACGCCGTTTGAGGAAGCGATTTCTTGGTCGGAAAAATTACCTTGAAGAATTTCAATGTAATTAACGTTTCCGGATGATTTAACTGCCGCATTCGGAACTACAAGAACGTCTTGGTCAATATTGGTAACAATTGAAGCGGAAACGCTCATGCCCGGCTTTATTCTGTCGTCCTGGGTGTCAAAGGCGATTTTAACGGTGTAATTGACGACTCCCTGGCTGACAGCGCCTATTGTGTCTATTTCGGCCACTTGACCGCTAATGCTTAATCCTTCAACGGCGTCAAAAGTAAGAGTGGATTTTTGCGCGAGTTTAATTTTGGCAATATCGACTTCGTTAAGAGTGATTTCCGCTAATTGCTGTTTGGCGATAATAGTGGCCGTGGCGGCGCCCGAAGAAACGGTATCTCCTTTTTTAACATCTATTTCGGCAATGATTCCGTCAAACGGCGCGCGGATATAATAATCTAAAAGGTTTTCTTGCGCGTCTTGGAGAGCATTTTCTTTTTCAGCTACGGCAATTTTTTGACTTCTGATTTCAAGCGCGTCGGCTCCGGCTTTTAAGTTGGCGAGCGACTGCGTTTTTTCTTCAATTGAACGTT
>JAVHRF010000047.1:0-1010 GCA_036171515.1 Minisyncoccota bacterium
CGCCGGATTTAAGCGAAGATTTCAACTTGTCGGAAGTGGGCAGCCGCATAGACGACAAAACGGCCGTCATCAAAGCAACTGATTTGCCTCATGTTTCTTTCGATGACCTCGGAGGCCAGGATTCTCTTAAGGAGGAGCTGATGGCCGTCAGTATGGCGCTCAAGAAACCCGAGCTTTATAAAAAATGGGGAGGAGCACCCAGCAAGGGTTATATATTAGCTGGACCTCCGGGAGTCGGAAAAACTTTAGCCGCCAGGATACTGGCCGGCAATGTCGACGCGGCGTTTTACGACGTTAATCTCGCGGAGATTTTCACTATGTGGTACGGAAAATCATCTCAAAACATCGACAAGGTTTTTTCCGTCGCCTACGACAACAGGCCAAGCGTAATTTTCTTTGACGAGATAGACGCGCTTGCTTCAACCCGCGACCAGTCTTCTCACGAAGAAAGCGTGCGTGTTATATCGGTAATACTGAAGAGGATGAGCGACCTGAAGCCGCAAGACGGCGTCCTGGTTCTGGCCGCCACCAACCGGCTTGAAGCGGTCGACCCGGCATTCTTGCGTCCCGGCAGAATAGACAAAATAATCAATGTTCCTATGCCGGACGAAAAAGGCAGGAGGCAGATTTTCGAAATCTACCGGCAAAAAGCGGAAAAACTCGCCGACCGGAAGGTTTTCATCGACGTCGACTGGGAGCTGGTTTCTTCCCGCGCGGAAAAGATGAGCGGAGCCGAAATAGCGGAGGTTGTAAGAAGAACGTTGGAGGAGAAAATCCGCCAGGAGCTGAAAGGGAAAAAACCTGATTCGGTTTCGACTCGGGATTTGCTGGCTCAGATTGATTCCTACGAACGCAGAGGCGTTTCTCGCAGAATAGGCTTTTAATCACCGGCTCCTTGTATAATACAAGGAGCCGCTTTTTTTTTAATTTTATTCGGGAATTACCAGAAAATAGGCAAGTTTTTCAGGTCGCTTATTTTATCTATTATAAAGTCGGGATTCAAGCCGCCA
>JAVHRF010000048.1:0-1002 GCA_036171515.1 Minisyncoccota bacterium
GGCCTGCCTGCGCAGGCAGGCGATCCCGCAATCGAAAAAGATTCATAAAATCCTTTTCTTTGTTATAATTTACAATAATAGATGGCTAAAGGCAATAAAGAAAAGGGGCAGAAGATAAAACTAATCGTGGTGTTTATAGTGATTGTCGCCACGAGCTTTTTGGGGTTTGCCGGAATTTTCCAGCCGGTCCAGCCGCCGGTAAGCGCTCCAAGCGACAACTCCCAGCCGACCAACAGCCAAAACCAGCCCGCGCAAAATTCGGACAACGCTTCTTCAAGCCAAAAGGTCGGCGGAATCAATGGAAACTTAAAATAATGGATATTTTATTTAATATTTTCGGATATATAGGTTTGGCTTTAATAGTTTTGGATTTGATTTTAATATCGAACAGAAAGCTGCCGCCTCTTTCCTGGGCTTACCAATCAATCGCTTTTTCCGGCGGCTTCCTGCTTTTGCTTAACGCTTACTACTTTAAAGTTTGGCCTTTTTTCATTTTGAACGTTATCTACGCGCTCATCGCCGCCAAGGCTTTAATCTTCGACGTTCCTAAAGTCAAAAAATCTATCTCGACGAACTAAAGAGCGGAAAAACGAAAACTTTATTTATCCTTTATTAAAAGGAGCATTTTTAATTTCGGGGATTGGTAAATCGTTTCAAAATCAATATAATGAATTTGATGAGCCAGACTCTTTACCGTAAATATCGCCCGAAAAAATTAAGCGACGTTCTGGGGCAATCCGGCAATATTGAAATACTTAAAGGCGCCGCCGCCAGCGGCCGGCTGGGGCAAGCCTATCTTTTTTACGGCCCGCGGGGAACGGGCAAAACAACGACCGCCCGGCTTATTGCCAAGCTAGCTAATTGCGAAAAAAGGCGAGTAGACGCCGATTTCAGAAAGCTGGGCGAACCCTGCAATGAATGCGCCGCCTGCCGCGCCATCGACGAGGGTTCTAACTTTGACGTCATAGAAATCGACGCCGCTTCAAACCGCGGTATCGACGA
>JAVHRF010000049.1:0-4224 GCA_036171515.1 Minisyncoccota bacterium
CACAGAAGTGCGGGGTTTCCTGGGTAAGAAAAAGCCCCCGACGTTATGTCGGGGGCGGTTAAGTTACCAATTCAATAACAAACTCAGGTAAATCCCTTCCGGTTGGAATAAAACAATCGGCATATCTCCGAACTTATAGCCCGCTATTAAATTAACGCTATCGTTTTTAAGCGGCCGGAACCTTAAAGCGGCATCGCCGACAGCCTGATATTGGCGGTTATAACGGTAAAGAGTTCCCGAAAATGTCGGCTCGAGATAACCTAAAAATACCCGTCCATACCGGGATTCAACCATCCAAGTCAACGGATAATTATTATACGCGTAGCAATCGGCCGCCAGGAGATGAATTTCATCGGGAGAATCGTTCAGCGCTAATTTGTCGTAAGCGATATCAAGCATATTAATGTTGCCTACCGGCCGGTCATGGTAATAATGCTCGGACCAGTGATACCATCCGAACTTTATTTCCTGATTATCGCCAATGGCATAGCCAAGCAGAGGCTGCAGCCGGAAGTTGATGGTGTCAAAATCGACGCCGAAAGGCCGGTCGCGGGAAATCACCCTGATATCTCCGGCAAATCCCAAAAATAAGCCGCTCCATTCAACAAACCTGATATCGCCGCCATTATTCGCTTCCCAACCGGCGTACTGGTTATCTTTGGTCGGATAATAAGTAAAAGACAGGAAATGGCTTCCCTTGCTGATAAAATTGAATTCCGATGCCATCGCCAAACCGGACTTTTGCCCGCAAATCGGTACAGCTAAAACAGCCAAAACCGTTAAAATCAATACCTTAACTCTCATTTTACGCTCCTTATTTCAAAAAATCGCTAAATTTAATATACCACCAATAACGCAAAATAAAAAGGCGCGGGCTGCGCGCCGCTCAAACTCCCGAAAATAAAATAGGCTTTGTTTATTCAACAAAGCCTAAAAATATTTTTATAATCCTAATGCTCTCATTGCATCTCCACTGATCAACCACCAAAGGCCTAATCCTATCATCGCCCGCTTAAAATTTACCGGAAAATCACTCCGTATTTGTCTTCAAGCATTTTTTTGATGCCCGTTATTTTTTTGTCAACCTCTTTATCGAGCAAAGTTTTTTTGTCGGAACGGAAAATCAAACGGAACGTCAGGCTCCGCATATCTTCTTTCATGTCTTCGTCGGTGTATTCGTCGGCCAAATCGACGTTTTCGATGTCGCTAAGGTCGTATCTCGAAATATCCATCAGAATATTCCCTATCCTAAACTGCTTCTCGATTAAAAACGACAAATCCCTTACGATTGCCGGATATTTCGGAAACGGCTCGAACTCTTTCTCGCCTTCCGTTAAATTCATCAATTTTTCCAGATCTTTTATTTCGGCCAGCACCAACGCATAATCCTTTTTTCCCGGAATAAAATTAAGCTCGCCAATAACCATGCTATCGGTTTCGATTCTTAAGCCAAGAGGCGTTTCTTTCAGGAAATAGTCGGCAAGCCCGATTTTTTTGAAAAGCTCGTCAGCCGCGCCTTTGAGCTCCAAAAAACGGTTTTCTTTTTTGGCGGCCAAAATCATCCCCAGATTCCATTTTTCCGCCGCGCCGCCTTTATCGTCCTTCCCGAAGACTTTGCCTATCTCGAATACCTGGAACCGCTCGAAAAATCTGGCGTTTTCTTCAAAATTTTTCATCAAGCCGATTTTAAGGCTCGGCCTTAAAACCTCGAATTGCTCGCTTAAAGGGTTCTTTATAAATTCCAAATTTTTTTCCGGCTCTTCTTTGTCGGCTTCTTTTTTGGAAACGAAAGAATAATTATAAACTTCGTCAAAGCCAAGGCCGGTTAAAATCCCCCTGATTTTTTCTTTAAAGAGCACGATATCCTCTTCTTTCGCCGAAGCCAAACTAATTACGGGCGCCGCGCCTTTAAGCGAATTATAGCCGCCCAATCTAGCCGCCTCTTCCGCCAAATCCTCGAAACTGGAAATGTCCGTCCTTAAAACCGGAACTTTAACAAGAAAAACATTTTTGTTCTTTTTGTCGCTTTTTATTTCAAATCCCAGGCTTTCCAGGCGACCAATTAACGTTTTGCCGTCTAAATCGGTTCCTATCAGCCGGTTGAATTTTTCAACGTCAAACTCAATCAGCTCCCTGCCAACCGGCTTGGGATAATAGCTGAACGAATCGATAAATTCGGCGCCCAGCCCCTTAAGAAGAACGGTGGCGCGGTCGGCGCCCAACCCGGCCAAAGCGGGGCTTAAATTATGGGCAAACCGCGAAGAAGCATCTGTCTGAAGGCCGATTCTTTTTGAAGTTTTGAATATATTGGCGCCGTCAAAAGTAGCGGCTTCAATGATAATTTTTCTGGTTTTGGCGGTTATTTCCGCTTCCTTGCCCCCCTTGATTCCGGCAATCGCCAAAGGTTTTTTGGCGTCGGCGATAACGAGCAAATCTTCATCGAGCTCCACCGATTGGTTATCTAAAGTTTTTATCTTTTCTTTGCTTTTGGCGCGACGGATTATTATTTCGTATTGCCCTTTGTTATTTTTTCCTCCGCCCAAGGCGGACGCACCTCTGGCGGACAGCTTATCGGCGTCAAAAGCGTGAAGCGGCTGGCCAACTTCAAGCATAACGTAATTCATAATATCAACGACAGGGTTAATTGAATTCAAGCCGCAATCATTTAAAAAGCCCTTGATTTTTCGGGAAGCGGCCGGCGGAATGCTTTTCTTTAATTCGAAATACCGGGCTTCGTAGCGCGGGCAAAGATCGGGAGCTTTTACGCTTATTTTTAAAATCCCTTTTCCCGCCGGCAAATTAACGATTCCTGATTTTAAAGGCGGCATTTTCAATTTGAAAATTGCGGCCGCCTCTTTGGCTATCCCCCAGTGCGAAGCGGCGTCGGAAAATCGGTTTGGCGAAACCGAAATCTCCAGCGTCTTGCCGTCGCTTTCGGTTTCAAAAGATTTTAAATTCAGCTCCCCGACAAGCGTGGCTTGCGGAGGAACTTTGGGCAAAAGTTTTTTGATTAAAGAATAAGAAAATTTCATTTTTTGATAAATCTTTCCATTTTGATTTTGCTTTTATCCCTTAATTCGCAATATAAATTGCGGGTAAATTTACGGACGTACAAGCCGGCATATTTCATTGATTTAGCCAGATAATAGTAAATCATTTTTAAAATTGCCTGATGAACCTCAAGTCGCCGTTATAGAAAAAGCGGATGTCGGGAATTTTGTATTTAATCATCGCCAGCCGGTCCAGGCCGACGCCGAACGCGAAGCCCCGGTATTCTTCGGGATTATAATGGGCGGACTCGAAAACCGCGCGGTGGACCATCCCCGCCCCCATCACCTCCAGCCATTTTGACTTGCCTCCCTTAAGGGGAAGCTTGATGTCGACTTCCAGGCCCGGCTCGACGAACGGAAAATAGCTCGGCCGGAAACGGAATTCCACTTTTTCCTTGAAAAATTTCCTGAAAAATTCTTCAATGATGAATTTGAAATTGGCCAGCGAAACGTCTTTGCCGACCATCAAGCCCTCAACCTGGTAAAAATTAATCTCGTGGCTGGCGTCGGTCGCTTCGTAGCGGAAAACCCTGCCCGGAACGATAATTTGGAAAGGCGGCTTGTTCGCCTCCATATACCTGATTTGCATCGGCGAAGTATGGGTCCTCATCAGCAGCGCCGATTCACGCTGACTTAACGGATTTTTTTCCGCGTTTGGCCGCGTGTAGTCTGCGTTAGTCTGCGCTTTGAGCCAAAATGTGTCCCACATTTCCCTCGCCGGATGGTCGGGAGGAATATTTAGAGCATCGAAATTATAATATTCGCTTTCGACTTCCGGCCCTTCGATAACCGAAAAATTAAGTTTCAGAAAAATATCCCTAACTTCTTTTTCCACCTTGCTTAAAATATGCCGGTGGCCCAAGGAAATTTTTCTGCCCGGAGCGGTAAAATCGAGCGCCGACTTGGCCGAAGCCGATTTTTCGATAGACTTTAATTTTTCTTCCAATAACAAATTTAATTCTTGTTTCAGTGCATTGATTTTTGGGCCGAATTTCCGTTTTTCTTCGAGCGACAAAGAAGGCAGCTTTTCAACCAAAACCGCCATCTTTCCCTTTCGCCCCAAATATTCAATTCTTATTTTTTCCAGATCTTTAGCTTCAGAAACTCCTTCAACTTTTTCCCTAAACTCTTCATTGATTTTATTAAGGTTTTCCAGCTCCATTTTAAAATTTTA
>JAVHRF010000050.1:0-4164 GCA_036171515.1 Minisyncoccota bacterium
TAAAATTTGTCCCTGATTTACATTGTCGCCTTTATTTAAATTTTCTATCCCGCTAAGATGCGCATACAAAATTGTGATGTCCCCATTTTTTATTTTTACAAAATAGCCGTATCCTCCCCCATACACATCACTATTATTAATCGCAAGTACTTCTCCGTTTGCAGCCGCCGTAACGCTTTGACCATACGTAAGATCGGGAGAAGATTTGGCGAAATCCAAAGCATAGGCATCCTTATGAATATGAGTGCCAGTATTATAACCTTGAGTAACTTGAAATTTATTAGCCGACGCATAAGGCAACTTAATATTAAAATTATTGGTCTGAGCATTTAATATTGTGCCGCCCGAGCCGAAAACGGTAATTGCCAAAAAGATAATTAATATTTTTTTATTCATACTTAAAAGAATTTATTATATCCGTCAAATTATTATCGCACGAGCTTATTAATGGATAATAAGAAAAACCATAAATATTATTTTGAGATGAGATATAAATTGTTTTTGATGGACGAGGAGTGCTAATTACCACTTCTATCGCTTTATGATTGGCGATGGTTAAGTTTTTAAAGCTTTGTATCGTAACCATATCCGAATAAAGATTGTTGAACCACGTTTCTAAATTAACATTATTATTGTTTGGAATTTTACTTATAGAATAATTACACAAACTACTAGATGAAGCAGCCAAGATTAATGCTCCGTTGCCTAAATTATTAGTGAGTTGGGGTGTCAAGTCTTCCGGAATAGTAGCTGCATATCCCTGCGTCTTATTTTCTACCAACTGATTTCCGTCCGGCAATTTTGTGATCACAATTTCGTCCGGCTTGGGCGCGCTAACCTGCGCCGGCTTCTTAGAAGTTAAAAAATAAGAGGCCGCGAACACCGCCGCGCCTCCTATCAGAATAATCACAAAAAAAATTAAAGCGAATTTCAGGAATTTGCCCCGCCGAAAAGCGGGCGAGCCCGCGCCCTTGTTTGACGAACCTTTTTCTTCTTCAAAATTATTTTCCGGTTTTGTTTCTTCGGGCATAATTTTTTGTTTCTTGCTTTCTCCGCCCGAAATTTTTATGGAATTTCCGGCGAAGCTTTCTTAGCAAGAGATTAACAACGAACCGCTATTTCCGTCAAGTGGGAAGGCTGTGGATAACTTTTTTGGCGGCAACCGAATAAAATTTTTCCAAAAATTGGACGAAGTTTTTATTTTATGTTCTAAGTTGCTTTCTTCTAATTAAAATGCGGCTTTTCGTCAAGCTTAAGCCGGAAATTAAAAATTTTTACCTTAAAATCCGGCTTTTTGCCGTTATCCACAGCACTTGACAAAAAAATTTTTCGTGATAATATTTAAACAGTTATTAAAGAACCAAATAAACAAAAAGGAGGAGAGAATGGGGCTGAAAGGAACCAATAAGGCCTTAAAAGAAGGATGTAAAGTGTATAGCTTCCGCTCCGGCGGAGGACTCCGCGTAATACGGATTGAAAAAGGCAAGAAACTAATGGGCTACGGCGATTATTGGAATGTGGAAATAGCGTTGTCCCGCGCCAGTAAAGAGTATCTTACGGGCAAAGACCAGAATGAACCTCGCTATTTAACCGGAAGCTCTACAGCCAGCAGTCCTCTTGATAGCTGGATCCTTCGCGGTCGTGACTTAGAAGCATGGCGGGAAAACGATAAAATCGTATGCCAACTCAAAGGCCTAGCTTACGTTGAGTATCCCAAGGATATTACCGAAGAAGTCATAAAAACCGGAAAGCCTGTCGTATGGACCAGTGACCGAGGATATACATATCGTCTTACCAAGTATTATTACGCTGACAGCGCGGTTGGAGTAATCAGCGAGGTTATTAAAAGACCCGAAGGCGACGACTTCTCTATAATGTATCACATTACCAAAACAGGATATGGCAAGAACTTTTCAGAAGCGGTGAAAAATGCTTTAAGAGCAAAAGAAGTGGAAGTCAAGTAAGTATTATCAAGGAGGCCCTAGGCCTCCTTTTTTATATTTAATTTGCCAGCCTGACAAAATTTTACCAATTGTTATACTATGGGCAGCGTTAATAAAAATAAAATTAAAAAAGGAGAAAGATTTATGGCAATAGACTTTTTCCCGCTTCTTTTCGGTTTGCCGCCAGCTGGGGACTCAAGCCGGCATCACGAGTCTTCAATCTCCCAGAACGAATTTCTGAAGATTTTTGGCCACGCAAGAAACTCGCCAGCATTGATTAAAATAATGTCGGTTGGGGATATAATGGAAAAGCCGGAAAAACAGAAAGGGAAATAAAAGGCTTAGCGCCTTATTCCTACCAGCCTCTCGCTTTAGCGGGAGGCTTTATTTTTATAAGCCAAAAAAACTCTAAACCAAATTAATAAAATTTAAACAAACTTTTTCAAAATAAATTTCAACCAATATTTTCGTAGTGCTTTATTAGGCAATGTTTTCCTTTTATTGTCAATAGACGATATCCTTCGCCGACCGGATTGGCCGGCAATAATTTAAAATCATCGGAAAAAATAATCGCTAAAAGATCTATCTGCCACCCTTTGGCTTCATCAACCAATTCCGGATGTTTCACGGCAAACATCTCGCAAATTTTCCTTAATTTTCTTAATTTCGAAGCTGTTAAATTATCTTCCGGAGTCAATCTGTCTTCCTGAAAATCATCGAGGTTGCTTGCCGAATTGATTTGCCGCATTTTTAATGCTTTTACCTCAAAAAAAACTAAAACTCCGCCCTTTTTGGCGATAATATCGATTTCTCCGTACTTTCGGCGAAAATTCCGGTCGATTATAGCATATTTATTGATTTTTAGGTATTCGCAGGCTAATTCCTCGCCCAAGACGCCGATTTTTATATTTGATTGTTTGTCGTGAAACATAGGTTCTTTATTAATAAATAGCGTTATTTAGATTATTTTATCCTTATAAAAAATGTTTCACGCAAAACATTTTTGATTTAAATGCAGGAAATAGCTAAGATTTATGCGCTTACTGACTTTTGACGCTAAATTAGCTATATAGGACAATAAATAATAATTATTGTCAATATCATAGTCATTCCCAACCCGCCTCTATTCCTCGGCAAACCCTTTCTCTATAATCCTCGAAATAATAAAATCAAACGCAAAAATAACGACCACAACTAACCCAACCAGAAATTCCAGCCGTTTAAAAGCTAACTGAGCCCCAAGATAGTCAAAAGTCCTAGCTAAGGAATAGCCGAATATTATCAAAATCGGCTGCCAAAGGGCCAAAGCGATCAAATCATATTTAAAAACTTTTTTAATATGGACTTTCATCCAGCCGGCGAAGAAAAATATAAGGGGAGCGGCAAAAGGGATAAATTTAGACAAGGCAATAAGCCGGCGCTGCCTCTTTTGGAGATTATCTATGATTTCCTGATGGTGAGGCAGGTGGTTTTTTATCCATAATCCCGTCTTCGTGTCGTATAAAGTATGGCCTACGGAATAATAAAAAAAGTCGCCCGTTAAGCTGGCGGCAATTATAACCGGTATCAAAATAAACCAGTTCAGGGCTCCGTTCGTGGCAAGCCAAATCCCGACTAATGAGGAAAAATCTCCTATAGCGAACGTCAGCAGATAAAGAATCAGATAGACGACAAGGGTGTTCTGCGAAGCGATGAGAACCAGGTCGTGGATATATTTCACCGACATTTAAATATTATATCAGGCAATTATCAATAACTCAAAAGAAAATTATTTTTTAATTTGTTATAATAAATCCATAACCCAATGAACGACTATGAAAACCATTTTACGAGAGAGAGAGAGAGAGAGAGAGAGTAAATCTCGCCCTTCTCTTATTAGAGCTGAAATAACCTCTTTTTCGGAACCAGGTGTTCTTAGGCTCCAGCGGCCTAAGCCACCCTGCCCTCTCGCCCTGATTTGTCGCCTTTGGCGACACCAAGCAAATCAGGACTCCGAGAGCTTCCTTAAAAGAGGTTATTTCAGCTCTTCCTCTTCTTTCACCCTCATCGAACTCCTAATCGTCATAGCCATTCTGATAATCCTGGCCGTAGTGGTAATCCTCACCCTGAATCCCGCCCAGCTATTGGCCCAGAGCAGGGATTCGGGAAGATTGAGCGATATGGCAACCCTTAACTCTGCTATCAATATCTACCTGGTGGATTCGGCGGGAGTAGGATCTCT
>JAVHRF010000051.1:0-4089 GCA_036171515.1 Minisyncoccota bacterium
TAAAGCCATCGGTCAAAGTTTTTTTGGAAACATGCCTTAAATCTTCTTCGCTGCCAAGGCCGGCAAGATCTAGTTTATCGGATTCCTTTTTGTCTTGGGCGTTACCCTCTTCGTCCATTTCGACGGCTATTTTGGGGGCGGTTGAAAGAGCCAATTTAATTTTTTCGGCCGAATCTAAAGAAATGCGAAGGCCGATTGCCAGGTCGTTGGTGACATTTTTGGCGCCGATTGGAAGAACCGCGCTATGGATAGGGGCACCGTCTGTAAAAATGGTAACGTCGGTGGTGCCGCCGCCAAAATCAACTAAAATTACGCCAAGTTCGCGTTCGGTATCGGTCAGGACCGAATAACCGGAAGCAAGACCGGCAAAAACCATGCCTTCGACATTAACACCCACCATGCTTGCGCATTTGGCGATATTTCGAAGGGCCGTGGTAGCGCCGGTTACGATATGGGTTTCGACTTCCAGCCGCACGCCATTCATGCCGATTGGGTCTTTAATACCGCTTTGGGAATCGATAATGAAAAACCTGGGAATTACGTGCAGAATTTCTTTTGAGGAAGGCAGGGATATGGCACGGGCGGCTTCGACAACCCGCATGACATCCTCTTCGGAAATTTCACCCTGCGGATCGGAAACGGCGACTACCCCTTTTGAGTTTTGCGATTCAATGTGGGTGCCGTCGGTGGAAATAAAAGCGCTGCCGACCGAATAGCCGGCCATTCTTTCCGCCGATTCCAAGGACTGGGTAATTGCCAGAACCGCTTCTTCGATATCGACGACCTGCCCCCGTTTTAAACCGCGGGCGGGAACAGTAGAAACACCAATAATGTTCGGCGTAGAATCTTCCGCTTCAACAGCAATAATAGTTGTAATTTTGGAGGAACCAATATCGATGGCAGTTATGATTTTGTCTTTAGGCATGGGGTTTAATTTTCAATTTTCAATTTTTAATTTTTAATTTCAGACAGAGCCAGAATTTATTTGAATGTGATTACGGGTAAATTATACCGCAGGTCGATTTTACTTATTTTTGTCGCATCTATTTTAGCTTTGGCCAAGACTTGCTGTAAAGAGTCAATCTGCGCGGATAAATCTTTTCTGCTGGTAAAAATCGCGATGGCGTTTTGGGTGTTATAAACCGCGACATCGCCGAGATCTAAAAGCCTGATTCCGGCCGCGGAAAAATCGGATTTGGCAATTTGGGCGGCAATATTTACGGCAAATAGGGTTTGCGGATCCGTGACTTTATCGCCTTGTTTTAACTTTGTATTTTTTGACAGAAACAAAACAGGGTCTTTGGAATTAGTTTTTGGCAAAACGGTCCCGTTTTGCGCTAAGGATAAATTGGTACCGTCGATTTGAACAACGGACTGGAGATTTGTCGCCCCTTGGCCAGAAACATTTTTTTTGAGATTTATACCGGGAACAATTTTGGTTGCCGCCAGAAAAGCCGCACCAATTAAAAATAGGACAACAATTGCAAATAAAATCTTACGCACAATTTAAGTATATATGAAAAAGTCTAGAATCGAGAATGGGGAGTCTAGATACTAGAAACAATAAACCGCAGTAGTTTTTGGGCGGAATCTTTGGGCAAGGTCTTTTGGAAGGCTTTAGCATTTTTTTCAAATTCCGGTAAAGAATCTTCCATTTTTAAAATCGCCTCTTTTAGGGTTTGGGCGGTCAAATCCTTTTGGCTAATAACAATGGCAGATCCGGCTTCTTTTAAAATAAGCGCGTTTGCCATTTGCTCGCCGGAGGCGGCTATTGGCAGGGGAATTAAAATGGAGGGTTTAGCCAAAGTTGCCAGATCCCAAACGGTATTGGCGCCGGAGCGGGAAATAACAAATTTGGCGCGTGAGATAACGGCACCGATATCTTCGGGGCTTACGTAATCTATAGCAAAGTAATTGGCCTTTTTAATTTTTGAAGCCGCCTCGTGATCGTTTTTATAATTGGCGGTTCCAATCTGATGAAAAACGAGCTTCGTACCCAAAATGTCTATGTTTTTAAATATGGTCTGGTTTATAAAATGCGAACCTTGAGAGCCGCCAGTCACGAGAACCATGTCCCCTTTTTTGGCCAGAAACGCGGCAACCCTTTTATCACCGGCAGTTTTTTGGGTCAGAGACTGCGGCTGCAAATTACCAATTACTTCGGATTTTTCTTTCGGAAAATATTTTTGGGCGCTTGGCCAAGAAAGATAGATTTTTTTAACATAAAGACTATTTAACCTATTGGCAAAACCGGGAACCGCTGCCTGTTCATGGGTTACGGAATCGATACCCAAAAGCCAAGCACCAAAAACTATTGGGGTAGATAAATAACCACCGAAGGAAACAACAATACCCGGACGATATTTAACAAGGTAAAAAAGGGAAAGTAAAAACCCGAGAGGAATTTTTAAATACGACGTTATCGTATACTTTGTGAATTTTCGTCCTAACCTTCCGGCAATAATATTTACAAAAGGGATACCCCGGTTTGTAATTTCCTTATATTCGGCTGAAACATTTGGCGAACCGTCTGTTGCTGTTTTCCTGCCAAAGAAAATAATTTGGCAATCGTGTTTTTCTTCGAGCTTTTCGATAACTGCCAGTGCCGGTGTAAGATGTCCTCCGCAAATAACGATTCTTTTCATACTACTTTTGATTGCCTTTGAATATTAATTAAAATCCCGATACAAGAGATTGAAACAAAAAGAGATGAGCCGCCATAAGAAATAAAAGGCAAGGGCACGCCGGTTAATGGTACAAGAGCAACAACGGAAGCCAAATTAAAAAGAGCCTGTACGCCGATTAAACTTACCAGCCCGATTGCCATAACTTTTCCCGTTAAATCCGGAGCATTCCGGGCTATATTAATACTTTTGACAATTATAAAAAGAAAAAGGGATATTAAAAGAATCGCGCCAAGAAAACCTAGTTCTTCGACAAAGACAGCAAAAATTGCATCACCCTGAACTTCGGGAATAAAGTTGAATTTGCTGCGCGAACCGCCAAGGCCTACACCCAAAAGTCCGCCGGAAGAAAGGGCGATTAGTATCTGGTTTATCTGGTACGAAGCACCCTGGGTATCGTGCAAGGGATTTAAAAATGATTTAAAACGGACAAAGCGATATGGCTCCAGCAAAATCGCGGCAACGGAAGCGGTAATTAGCAGCGGAATTCCTAAAATTAAATGTTTGATTGGCCCGCCTCCAACAAAATATATCGTTAGAGTAATTGCCACAAATATAAGCGCTGTCCCAAAATCCGGCTGCATTAAAACAAGCCCGGTAACCGCCAAGGCCGGCAAGAAAATTACCAAAAGCGCATCCCCGATTCCAATTCTAAAATTTTCGAATTTACTGATGACTGCCGTTTCATAAAAAATGAGCGCGAGCTTGGCAATTTCAGATGGCTGGAATGAAAAACCCGCGACACTCATCCAGCGACGGGCCCCATAAATTTTTGAGCCGATTCCGGGGACGAGAACCAAAAGCAGAAAAAAAATGCTTATACCGAGAAGCGGGTAGGCGATTTTTAAAAGCTTGTGGTAATCAAAAAAACTGAAGAAAATAAGCGCCATTGAACCGAGGGTTGCCCAAGCAAGCTGGTTTTTAAAATAATAAAGCTTATCGCCAAAATCATGAAAAGCCGCGACGGGGGTTGCATCGTAAATTATGATAAGACCACTCAAAACCATAACGACGGTTGCGACGATAAAGGAGATATCAATGTTGCTTTGGTTTTGAGTACCTATAAAACTTCTCATTTAATTTTATTGACTTCGCTAATAAATTGTTGTCCGCGGTCTTCGTAATTTTTGAACATATCAAATGAAGCACATGCCGGAGACAAAATAACAATGTCCCCGCTTTTAGCGATACCTTTAGCTTTTTTGACAATTTCTTCCATGTTTCGGGCGCCTTCTTGAATTTCGCCTTTGAAAATACCCGCCCCTCCAATTGCTTCTTTAATTCTAGTTGCTTCTTTGCCGATCAAGATAATGGCCTTAACGGTTTTATCCTCAATGATTGCCTTAGCAAGACCTGAAAAATCGGAATTTTTGGATGAGCCGCCCAAAATTATAATCTAGATATT
>JAVHRF010000052.1:0-4057 GCA_036171515.1 Minisyncoccota bacterium
TTGGTGCCACTTTTGGCCACCAGTCGACGCACGGCATCGGCCACTTCGTCAAACCCTCTGCTTCAGGTACCGGGCCACCGCTTCTTCGTAGCCGGAATAAGTGTGGACAGCGTACCATTGACGGATAGGCTCGCCTTCGGGAATTTGAAGTTTTGTCTTTTTTTGATTTCCAGCCATATTTTTAGTGAACGATAAAATTTTGCAGAGCCAGGGAAAAAGCGTAATCAAAAAATCCCAAAAATACCGCCAAAAGAAGCGAGAAGCCGATTACCACCGTGGTAAGGCGGATGGTTTCTTTTCTCGTCGGCCAGTTTAAATGGGCGAATTCCTGCCGGGAGTCTTTTAAATAATTTGATATTTTTCCAAACATTTTTTGTTGAACAACCGTTAAAAACGGATATATTTTATATTCGCTAAATCTTAGATTTTATATAGTTAAATGTCAAGATTTTGGACGCGAAGGGCGTGGGTTTGGATAAACGCCTTCCGGGGTTCGACTTCCTCTCCCATTAAAACGTCGAAAAGATGGTCGGCGACGGCGGCGTCGTCAATGGTGATTTTTTTCAGTATCCTTGCTTCCGGATCCATTGTCGTTTCCCAAAGCTGAGCCGGGTTCATTTCTCCCAAACCTTTGTAGCGCTGGATAACGATTCCTTTAGTTGAGTTTTCTTCGCCCTCTTCCGCCAATTCCGGCTCGGAAATATTTTCTTCTTTCTTCGGTTCTTTCTTGGCTTGTTTGGCTAATTTATTTTTCTGAAATTCCGCGACGGCCTCATCTTTTTGAGCTTCCGCGTAAGCGTAACGCCAATCCTTTCCGGATTGGACCCTGTAAAGCGGCGGCTGACTTACATAAACGTAGCCGGCTTCAATCAGCGGCTTGAAATAGCGGTAGAAAAGAGTCAGAAGCAGAGTCCTAATGTGGGCGCCGTCGACATCGGCATCGGTCATAATGATGACTTTATGGTAACGGGCGTTTTCGATATTAAAATTTTCCGAAATGGCCGTTCCAATAGCGACCACCAGCGAGCGGATTTCGTTATTGGCGAGCATTTTGTCCAGCCGCGATTTCTCGACATTTAAAATTTTGCCGCGAAGAGGCAAAATAGCCTGAAAGCGCCGGTTGCGCCCGGTCTTCGCCGAACCGCCGGCGGAATCTCCCTCGACGATGAATAATTCCGATTCTTCCGGATTTCGGCTCGAGCAATCGGCCAATTTTCCCGGCAAAGTCAAACCTTCGAGCACGCCTTTCCTTAAGACGGTTTCCCGCGCGGCTTTGGCCGCTTTCCGAGCTTTGGCCGCCAAAAGAACTTTCTCGATTATCCGGCGCGCTTCCGATGGACGCTTATCCAGAAATTCCTGCAAACTTTCGCTGACGACCGTGTCAACAGCCGCCCTTGCCTCCGGGCTTCCAAGCCGGGACTTCGTCTGCCCCTCGAATTGCGGGTCGGGAATTTTTACTGAGACGACAACTATCAGTCCCTCGCGAACGTCGTCGCTCGTCAGATTTTCGTCTTTTTCTTTCAAATATCCTTCATGTCGGGCGTAATTGTTCAAGCCGCGGGTGAGGGCCGAACGGAATCCGGTCAGATGCATTCCGCCGTCAGGAGTGAAAATAGTGTTGGCGAAACTCAATTCTTCGGTCTCGGTTTTATCGACGTAAGTAAAAGAAACTTCCACGGAAACTTTGTCGGCTTCCTTGCTGACATAAAAAGTTTCTTCCTGAAGAGGCTTTTCGTCGCGGGCCAGATACCTAATAAAAGAAAGCAAGCCTCCTTCAAAATTAAAACCGTAAACGCTGGGCTTGTCGCGCCAATCAAAAAAATTAATCCTAATACCTTTCGTCAAATAAGCCTGCTGGCGAAGGCGGTTGATTATTTTTTTATCTTCGAATTCTATCTTGGGAAAAATTTCCGGGTCGGGCGAAAAAGTGACGCTCGTGCCGCTATGGCCGCATTTTCCGATTTTTTTCACTTTCGCCACCGGTTTGCCACGCTTATATTCCTGGAAATAAAGTCCCTCGTCGCGGCAGACCTTAACCTGTAAATTTTCGGAAAGCGCGTTAACGACAGAAACGCCGACACCGTGAAGCCCGCCCGAAACTTTATAAGATTTGCCGCCGAATTTTCCGCCGGCGTGGAGCGTCGTCAAAACAGTTTCCAGAGCCGATCTATGTGTTTGGGCGTGAGTCTCCACCGGTATGCCGCGGCCGTCGTCGGTTACCGTCACTTTGTTTCCGGGAAAAAGCTCTACCGTAATATTTTTGGCGTAGCCGGCCATCGCTTCATCGATAGAGTTATCGACGACCTCCCAAATTAAATGGTGCAAGCCCTCGCTCGAGGTCGTGCCGATATACATTCCCGGCCGCTTTCGGACAGGCTCCAAACCTTCTAAAACATATATGTCTTTGGCCGTGTAAGAGCCGTCGTTTTTTGGATTTTCCTTATCTTTTTTCATTAATTTAAATAAAAAATAGCCATTCGACTACGTCTAAATTTTATCATAAAAATTTGATAATAAGAAGCCCGATTTTATTCGGGCTTAATGTTTATGTTTTAGCTTCCTTAGATTCTTTGTCGCCTCTGATAATCCATTTCCATTTCTTAATCTGCCTTAAAGTTAGGGCAAAAAGGATAACAAGCGCAAAGAATAAAACCTGTTTCGGATGTAAGTAAGTTTCAATGCCGAGAATCACAACAGATATTTGTAATACTAATTGCCCCAGATAATACATCCGATAAGGCTTATTCTTTTTGTTTATCAACCCAGCTAGGCCAAACAGGGTGCTTATTGCCATTAATGCGACAATAAATACAATCGCGGTCATCGCTATTACTTTTACCAATACCATTCTAGCATCCTCCTTTGTTTATGTCCTGTCTTATTTATATCTCAATAATAATTTACCCGCAATCCTTCCATTTTTTAACAGATGTTGACTTCGCTATCAATCTGGAGCTATGCTTTAAGTAGTTTTTAATAATTTAAAAGGAGGAGAATATGAAAAGAGCGGGAAAAGAAAAAGTTCTGGTCGTCGACTTTACCGCCGTCATTGATTACAGATGCTACACAATTTTATCTTCGGCAATTATCCAAGTCAAACCAAAGGTATTATTTTTAAGCGTTGACAGCGGAGGAGGAGAAGCCGCCGCCAGTTTCGAAATTTATAATCTTTTAAAAGATTATAAAAGCAAAGGCGGGAAAATAATTTCTTACGTGAGAGACCAGGCAAACAGCGGAATGTTCGCCATTATCTCGGCTAGTGATAAAATAATCGCCAATCCTGTCGCCTACGTGGGAGGAATTGGAATTATTTCGGATATCAAAAAAGACGACGGAAAATATTACACCCTGAAAATCGGCAAACACAAAGATATGTTCACCGGCAGGCGACTGACTAAAGCAGAGAAAAAGATTATTTTTACCAATCTGCGCCACACATACGAAAAATTTTGCGAAATAATCAGCGAAGGAAGGAAAATTCCGTTAATTAATGTCAAAAAAATCGCCGACGGAAGGATTTTTCACACGGGTAAGGCGCTGAAATTAAATCTGATAGACGAAATAGCTTATCTTTTAGAGGCCGAAAAAGAAGCGGAAAATTTATTAAAAAATCCCAAAAACGCCGACTATTCTTATGTAAAAATAGAAGACCCTCCGAAACAAAAAGAAGATGAAGAAGAGTAGCATTCTCCCGGTTTAAACCGGGAGAATTTTTATCCCCACACCTACGCATAGATGTGGGGATTTATTTACTTATAAAACGCCCGGTTTTCGGAGCGGAAATCGATATATTGAAGCTTATTGAAGCTTTGGTTCTGCCGGAGGTAACTAATCACGCTTAAATCGTTTAACGGGCTGAAGCGAAGGCTAAAATAAATTTTCGGACCGGAATTAAGGTCCGCTTCGATTTCTTCCAGACTTAAATCGTTCAGCCGGATTTCTTTGACGTTCAGGCCGGCGTTTTTTAAAACCTGGATAACGCCTAAAAAGTTGGCCAAAAAATCGGCGGGCAAAATTTTCGAACCCAAAGGAAGGATATTCTGGGAATAATCGTCGG
>JAVHRF010000053.1:0-4020 GCA_036171515.1 Minisyncoccota bacterium
CGGCAGTCAGCGTGGTCGCCATAAAGTCATGCCCGTTCGCGCTGTGATCGATCCGGCCCTGGTCTTCGTTTTTTCTTCTTTCGCTATCAGGGCCGTCAGCAAAGCGGCTTACTCGATTATTAATGAAGTTCGCCGCCAGTTTAAAGAACACCCGGGAATTATGGAAGGTAAAGAAAAGCCGGATTATTCCCAGGCTGTCGATATTACGACCCGCGGCGCTTTGAAGCAAATGGTTTTGCCGGGAGTTTTAGCCGTCGCCGTTCCGATTTTTATCGGTTTGACGCTGCGCGCCGAAGCGGAAGCCGGGCTGATGATTACGGGCACGATCGCCGGCATACTTATGGCGACCTTCTTAAATAACAGCGGCGGCGCGTGGGATAACGCCAAGAAATTCATTGAGGCCGGAAATTTGGGCGGCAAGAAATCCGAAACCCATAAGGCGGCAGTTACCGGCGACACGGTCGGCGATCCGTTTAAGGACACTGCCGGGCCTTCAATCCATATTCTGATTAAACTTTTGGCGACTCTAAGTTTGGCGCTGGTTTCGTTGTTCATCTAAATAAAATTACGGATTACGGATTGCGAATAACAAAAATAACGCTCCGATTTAAGTCGGGGTGTTATTTTTATCGGTTAACCGTTGCGTCAATTTGAAATTTCAGCGTTTTTTTATATAATTCAATTATGAATCTTATACCAACGGTAATTGAACAAGTGACGGGAGGCGAAAGGGCTTACGATATTTATTCCCGCCTTCTTAAGGAAAGGATAATTTTTTTGGGCGGGCCGGTAACCGATGATGTCGCTAACAGCATTGTCGCCCAGCTTCTCTTTTTGGAACATGAAAATCCGAAAAAAGACGTTATTCTGTATTTGAATTCCCCGGGCGGTTCGGTCACGGCTGGGTTGGCGATTTACGATACTATGCAGTACATTAAGCCCGAAGTTTCGACTATCTGCGTCGGAATGGCGGCTTCAATGGGCGCGGTTCTTTTGGGCGCCGGCGCCAAAGGCAAGCGGTTCGCGCTGCCAAATTCCGATATTCTGCTCCACCAGGTAATGGGAGGAGTTGAGGGCCAGGCGATTGAGATGGAAATAACCGCCAGGCACATCATAAAAATAAAAGACAAAATAAATTCTATTTTAGCCAAGCATACCGGCCAGCCGATGGCTAAAATCGAAAAAGACACCGACCGGGATTTTTATCTTTCCGCCCAGGAAGCCAAAGAATACGGCTTAATTGACGGAATAATAAAATCCCGCTAGAAGTTAAAATTAAATAGCAATAAAATACCCCGCCTTTCATTGAAAAGCGGGGTTAGCGTTTTTTATTTTTTCTTTCGCTGTCAAATTTGAGGGCGGCGGCGTAAGCAAGAACCAGTTGAGGGTAGTTGCTGCCGTTTCCGTAATAAACGCCCAAAGCTTTGGCGGGATTTTTGGCCCAGCCGTTCTGTTTCAGGAAGTTGGCGGCGCTCATTATGGCGTCGTTGACGTCGAATAAATTAACTTTCTTGTCGCCGCTTCCGTCCGTTCCGTATTTAACGGCCGACGAAGGCAAAAACTGGCATATGCCGAAAGCTCCGGCGTATGAGCCTTTAAGCGAAAGGCAATACGAGCCGGTCGCGCGCAGGCCGCGGCAATAAACAAACAAGTCGACGAAATTGTCGGCCGGCTTTTGCCAGTCTTTCGCGGACATCAGCTGGTTGTAAAACAGGTTGGCGACGGCGTAGCTTCCCAGAAATTTTCCGAAATCGGTTTCTATTCTCAAAACGGCCGTTATGGCTTCTTTAGAAACGCCGAACTTTTTTTCTGCCTGTCTTAAAACCTTGCGGTGGGCGCCGATAAACTGTTTTCCTTGCGCTACCGATTTTTTCGACATTATGTTTTTCGCCAGCTTGTTCCAGTCAATGCTGTCGTTTCGGCTTTTTTTCGGTTTCGGCGACGGCGGGTAAAGTTTGAGCCGGGGGCTCGAGAGGATGCCGCTTATTTCTTTTTGGGAAAAACCGCGGCTGGTAAGATTTTTCTTCACGTATTTTATTCTTCCTGCCTGCGGATTGGCGGTCGCCAAAAAAATCAGGGAAAATATCAGGATTGCCGACTTCATATCTCCTCCTTTGTTTTGAATTAACTATTTTTAACCTTAACCTAAAAAATAAAAAAAGCCAAGTTTCAAAAAAGGTTTTGTAATTAATTTTTCTCCTAGCCAAAAGGTCTAAGTCGAAAAATCGCTTACGAAACCTTTTTATGAGTAAAGCGATTAAAAAATCAGCTATAATTTAAAAATGGATAAAATATTGCCGGCTTACAAATTCCCCGGCTCTTCGACTTACGATTTGATAAGGGCTTTTAAGCGGGAAACGAGATTTAAGGGAAAAATCGGCCATGGCGGCACGCTTGACCCTTTCGCTTGCGGGGTCGTTTTGCTGCTTCTGGGCCAGGCTACCAAAAAATTCGAAGAAATAAAAAGCTGGGAAAAAGTTTACGTCGCTGGCATCAGGCTTGGGGCGAAATCTTCGACCGGAGATATCGAAGGGGAAATAAAAATTAAAGAAGGCGGCAAAAAACCGGACAAAAAAGAAATCGAAGAAATTTTGAAAGGTTTTTTGGGCGAGCAAGACCAGAAAATTCCCGCTTTTTCGGCGGCGAAATTCGAAGGGAAAAAATTTTACGAGATCGCGCGCGAAAAAGGGGTTGTTCCGGAGCGGTTTAAAAAAATAAAAGTCGGGAAAATCGAGCTTTTGAATTTTGATTACCCGCTTTTGACCGTCAGAGTTTCTTCTTCGGGAGGGACTTATATAAGGCAATTAGCCGAAGATATCGGCGACAAATTAAATTGCGGCGGATTTTTGTATTTTTTGGAAAGGGAGAAAGTCGGCGGATACGGAATTAAGGATTGCGTTTCAACCGAAGATTTTAAAAACCTTAATCTGGAAAATTAAATTTCCCTTTCTCTTTGGATTCTTTGAGGGATAACAAAAGGAAAAAGCCGGCGAAAATAAATGTCGTTAAGGGCGCCAGCCACGCGTAAACGTGCGTCCCGAGGCTTTCGAGAATCATAATGGCGCCCAAAAGAGCCATCGAGTACATCGCGCCATTTTTTAGATAGGCGTATTTTTGGATAAATTTGGCTCCTCGGACGGTAAAAAATCTGACGACAATCGCTCCCAGCCCGTTTCCTATAAGTATTAATGGAACGGAGACGGTGAAGGCAAAGGCGCCCAAGACGCCATCAAGCGAAAAAGTGGCGTCTATCAATTCCAGGTACAAAACTTTGCTTAAACCGCTGATGTTGCCGCCCATTAATTTTTTCTCCTGGCTTTCGGCGTTCGATTTGAACCCGTTGACGATAAAAAACGCCGTCGAGCCGACCACCGCTCCCAAGGCTATCATTGGATTAATTTTTATGGTCAGCCAGACCACCGAAAGCAAAATAATAGCCGATAAAGCGTAAAACCAAAAATAATACCGTTCGTGGATTTTCTTCTCGATAAAAAATGCATATTTTTTGGTTTCAAGGAAAAACCAATGCAAAAACAAAAATATCAAAAAGATTCCGCCGCTCGCCAGAAGGATGGGCGTTTGTTTCTGGATGATTCCTTTCGCGGCCGCGTTGGAGCCGAAGGTCGCGGCAAACGACTGGTATAGTCCCAATCCCGGGCTCGAAAAATAAATAATAAAAAGAGGTAGTAGCCCTCTGACCCCGAAAACCGCGAAAACAAGGCCGTATCTCAAAAACCACTTCTGCCAGCGCGGCTCGATAGAATTCAGAATATCGGTGTTGATGACGGCATTGTCCAGGCTGGAAACGGCCTCAAAAAATGCCAAGCCGAAAACTATTATTAAAATATCGGTCAAGCCCATACTGCTTATTACTTTACGTAATATTTCTTTTTCATTTCTTCTTCAGCGCCGCTTTCGAACTCCTCTTTCTTTTCTTTGGCTTTTTTAAAAAGATTTATTAATTTATCGGCCGGCAAATCTCCCAACTCTTTTGTTCTTTTTTCCAGGTATTCTAAAGTG
>JAVHRF010000054.1:0-4002 GCA_036171515.1 Minisyncoccota bacterium
CATCGATTATATCTTGAGCATATTGAGTGTTATATTTACCGATAGAATTAACCTGATTTAAAATATGAATTGGTTGCGTGGCTTGACTTCCTAAACTTACTCCATTGACATATACAGTTGAAGTGGAGTCTGTTTGCGTGGCGACTATATGATACCACTTTCCAATATTAAAATTATAATTTGCGTTATAAGTGGCGCCGGAGTTTATATTCGGAAAAAATTCCATGCTCGTATTGCCAGCATTTATTTGAATCAGCGTGCTTCCGGAGCTAAAAAATCTTTGTAATGACGAAGTGCCTACATTTATCCAAATGGCGTATGTTAACGTGCCTCCCGCGTTTATATATGGAATCGCCACATAACTGCTCGTCCCGTTAAAGCTCAAGCATCCTTCGGAGACGCAGCTGGAGCCGGTTTGCCGGGTAGCGTAATATACTATTCCCAGATTAGAATTTCCGGAAGAGTCGAAAGCGTAAGTTCCCGTGGATTCGTCGAACTTCCAATTTCCAACCAAACCAGTTGAGATGTCGCTTTGCGCGATAGCGACGCTTTCGGTTCCGGTTGCCGCCTGAAAAGTCGTGCCGGTGGCGACTAAATAATAAGCCGTTCCGTCTTTTGCCAGGTTATAAATGTTATACCAATTGCTTTGGGAAAAGTTTTGGACTTCGCCGAGCGTTTCTTTGGCCAAACCGGCGCTCGCCTGGATATTATTGGCGTCGGAATTTAATTTTAAAATGGATATCAGTAGCCCCGCGACCGAAGCGATGATAATCGCTCCGATGGCCGTAGCTATCAGAATTTCTATTAACGACTGTCCTTTTTGGTTTTCTTTTTCCATTTTTTAATAAGTTATGGCGCCGCTCGTGGCGATTGCTATAGATGAAGATTCCGAGGCGTTGCTGATAATATAAATTATGACGGTAGTAGCCTGGCTGGGCAAACCGAATATTTGCGAAAAATTAATATCAATAGACGCGCTTGAAGTCGGCGCGCTATATCTGACAGTCGTGGGCAGGCGATAGGATTCCATAACCGCGCTTTGGCTGTAGGAAGAACTTGAGTATAAGGAATAAAAAGAAGCCGAGCTGGTGGGGTTGCCGAAATAAACGCCCCAATTTTCGCCATTGTCCTGGTTGGCGGCGCGGCTTTGGGCTTCACGGAGAAGAGCGGCTATCTGCTGTTTGGCTGACGACAAATCGGTCGATTGCCGCTTGCCGAAAAGGTTTGTAAAAGTAAATCCGATAATGACGGAAAATATGACAATCACAATCAGAAGTTCTATCAAGGTAAAAGCGGAACGAGCTTTGATTTCGTTTTTCGGCAAACGGCAGTTCGAATATTCCGGCGATATTCGCCTGCTTACCGGACAGGCAGGCCTACCCGTCCTCTCGCCCAGCCCTTTTAGCGAAAAGGGCTGGGCTCCGAGAGCTTGCCGGTAAAACGAAACCAAAGCCCTTAAGGGCGATAAATAATTATTAAAAAAATGATTTATGGATTCTTTGTCCGGCCATTCTTTTTTCATTTTCTTTTAAATACTGGTAGTCAATTGGTAGATAGGAACGATAATAGACAAAGCGATCAGCGCTACCATTGCGCCCATCAATATAAGCATTACCGGCTCCAGGAAAGAAACCAGGCTTTTAATCGAGGTGTCGATATTGTCGGCGTAAAAGTCCGATAAAGTTTTTAAAACTTCTTCCAGGTGGCCGGCTTTTTCCGAAATAGCTATCAAGTTACTGACAACGTTCGGAAACACTTCTTCCCTCTTGAAAGCTTCGCCGATGGTCAAACCTTTAGAGAGCCCTTCGTCGGCGACCCTTAAGAGCGCCGTCTTGAATTCCGGATTTCCGACCGCGTCAGCCGTAACGCGAATAGCCTGGATAATGGGCAGGCCGGCCTCAATCAGCGAGCTTAAAGTCGAGGCAAACCGCTGGATGGCGATATCGTGGTAAAGTTTTCTGGCTACCGGCAAGCGATTGGCGATTTGCACCAGAACCCTTTGGCCAACCAGATTTTTTCCGAAAAAATAATAGAGAAAAGCTATAGAACCGAAAAGAATTATGAGAAATGGCGCCATATTGGCGTTAATAAACAATCCTACAGTAAGAACGACGCGGGAAAACAGCGGCGGATTGATGCCGGTCGATAAAAATACATCGGCTACTTTAGGCAACGCAAAAGATATCAGGAAGATTAAAATTACGAAAGCGATAACCAGAAGTATCGCCGGATAAGTCAGGGCGGATTTTATTTCGTTGCGCAAAGCAGCTTCCTTTTCCGTGGAAACGCTCAAGTCTTCGAAAGTCTGCTCCAGCCGTCCGGATTTTTCTCCGGCTTCGATTAAATTGGAAAAAACGCCGGAAAATATTTTCGGATATTTTTGGAAAGCCTGGTAAAAAGGCTGGCCGCGGTTCAGATCGTCCCTGACCTCAAGCAGGAAATTTTTCATCGCCGCCTTGTCGAAATCGGCTATTAAAATATCGATAGCCGCCAAAAGGTCGGTGCCGACTTTAAGCATCAGCGCCAGATATTTAGTCAGGAAGACTTTGTCGGTCAGGTTTATCCCGCCGAATATTTTTCGGCTGGGGACTTTTCCGATTTTCATCGCTTTGACGGAAATCGGCCGCATATTCTTGGTGGCCAGATATTGGAGCGCCTGGGCTTGCGTGTCGGTTTCGTAGTCGCCTTCGATTATTTTTCCGTTTTTATCGGACGCGCGGTAATGGTAAAGCATTTTTTATTCTTTAATAACCCTGAAAACTTCGTCGACCGTGGTTAATCCCAGTTCGGCTTTTCTTAAGCCGTCTTCGAACATTGTAATCATACCATTTTCCCGCGCCAATTCCCTTAGCCGGTTCAGGTTGAAATCGGGGTCGACGATATACTGCCTGATTTTATCGTTGATGTCCAAAGTTTCATAAATGGCCATCCGGCCCCGGTAGCCCGAGCCGCCGCAAGCGGAACAGCCGGCGCCTTTAAAAAGAATTTTGGGGGTAGAAAAATCCGTCGGCAGGTCCAAATCTTTCGCCTGTTCTTTTATGGAGGCTTCAAGATGTTCGTCGACATCGTAAGAAACGATGCATCTGTCGCAGATTCTCCTGGTCAGGCGCTGGGCGACAATAATATTTACGACCGAAGAAATAAGGAATCTCGGGACTCCCAGGTCGTTTAACCGCGGGATGGCCGTCGGAGCGTCGTTTGTGTGAAGGGAAGATAAAAGCAGGTGCCCAGTTAAACTCGCCTGGACGCTGATGTTGGCAGTTTCGGCGTCGCGGATTTCACCGACCATAATAATATTCGGGTCTTGCCTTAAAATCGCCCGAAGGCCGCTGTCGAAAGTGATGCCGGCCTGGGGATTGACCTGAATCTGGTTTATAAATGGCATATTGTATTCGATAGGGTCTTCGATGGTAATAATGTTGACCTGCGGCTGGTTTAAGATGTTCATTAGCGCGTAAAGAGTGGTTGTTTTACCCGAACCGGTAGGGCCTGTTATCAGAACCATTCCGTAAGTTTTTTTCAGTTCGTCGCCTATCAAGCGGGCGGTGCCTTCAAGCATTCCGAGCTCTTCCAAAGAAAGCGGCTTCTGGCTGGATTCTAAAAGACGCATTTCCACTTTCTCGCCGTAGTAAGTCGGAATGATGGAGACACGGATATCCATCACCTGGTGGCTTATCTGGTATCGGAAGCGGCCGTCCTGCGGGCGGTAATGTTCGTCGATTTTCAGGCCGGATAAAATTTTTATTCTGGCAATGACGGCGCCCTGCAAAATTTTCGGCATCCGCAGTATTTCATATAAAATGCCGTCTATCCGGTAGCGAATTAAAATTTCGTTTTCCAAAAATTCAATATGAATATCGGAAGCTCTCATCGAGATGGCGTAAGATATCAGCGTGTCGACGATGGTGACTATCGGCAAAGCCGCCGCCGCTTCTTCGATTGTTTTTGAACCGCTCCGGAGCGCTTCCTGGATTTGGCTTTCGACTATTTGCTGGAGAGTCG
>JAVHRF010000055.1:0-3996 GCA_036171515.1 Minisyncoccota bacterium
GAATAGCGGCTTTGACGGTTTTAACCGTCGGAATTGCCGCTATTCCTACCAATAAAGACAAGGACTTTCTCATTAACTTAATTATACAATAAAATTCGCAAATCCTAAATCATAATTCATAAATCATAATTCGCCGTTCTATGCTGCTTCTCTATACTCTCCCGGTTCTTCTTCGTCATCTTCTCCTTTTTCGTCCTCGTCGGAATTTTGCGGCGGCTGATAGTTGCTCGACGGTTCTTCTTCGGACTCTTCGTCTTCTTCGGTATTTTCTTCCGACTCTTTTTTTTCGTTCTCGTTTTCTTCCGGATTGGCGCCTTCTTTTTCTTCTTCTGGTTCGGTAATATTTTCTCCCTGCTTGGTCTCTCCCGAAGGACCTTCTTTTCCAGCCGCGCTTCCAGCTTCCGCCGCTTCTGAAGCCTCCTCTGTTTCCGCCGCCGCCACTCCGGCCTCTGCCGTCTCTGCGCCTATAGCTTCGCCAGCGGCGGCTTCACCGGCGGTTGCTCCGGCGGCCTCACCGACAGCGGCGCCCGTCTCTCCAACCGCCCCCAAGGCTTCCGCTCCTCCAGCCACCGCGGCCGCGCCGCCGGTTAGGGCGGCCGCAGCCACCGTTGCGGCTAATTGCATAGCCCTCTTATGATTTTCTAAAAATAACGCCGATAAAGTGGTTATCCATTTTATCGGAAGGACTATACCGATTATAGCTCCGCCAATGAAAAGTATTACGGTTAAATTAGAGGTCGCCAAACCTATTTCTCCTCCCGCTATCGCCTCTGTTCCTATCTGCTTTAACCCTAAATTTGAAGATTGATTTTTAATGTAATACCAAAAAACCAGACCAGCGCTGACGATGAAATTAAATACAATAGCCGCTATCAATATAAACGCGCCAGACATTCCCTTGGCTAATACCTCTTCGGTTCCGGCCGTAAAACTGAGATTGCTTATTGCCGTCCTAATTCCGCTGGCTATCCCGTAAATCAGGAGTACAGGAGTGGCTAAAAACATTATAATCCCGAACAGCAGAGCCATATCGGAAACCCAGGCAATTATAGTTAGTATAACAATCTCACCGGTTGAATATTTTTTATCGTCATCCATTTTGCTGTTCTAAAAGCTGCTGAGGGTTAGTGGTGATGATTTTATCCTCGAAAGGAGAAGGAATTATCTGGATGACGACGTGTTTCGGGCCGGCGCAGAAAAGGCCGGTTCCCACTTCGGCCTGGAGTAAGAGCGTCTGTTCCGCCTCCGTCAGATTAAAAGCTTTGGTCAGCGCCGGCAGGGCTGTCGGTGATTGCTTTAAAAGCAGTTGGATTGCCGAGTTGGTGACGACCGGCCGGCCGTAAGGTGAATTCATAAAATCGTCAACTTCCTGGGTTATCGTGGTGATTCCCAAATAATATTTTCTGGCTCTTTTGACCAGTCCAAAAAGGAAAATAGCGCTTGATTCGTATTTCATCATTACCCAGGCTTCATCTATTACGAGAAGCCTTTTTTTAAGTTTGGCTCTTATGGTGTTCCAGATATAGTTCATTACCAGATACATAGCTATCGGCCGGAGTTCTTCTTCGAGGTCGCGGATGGAAAAAGTAATCAACCGGTTGGAGAGGTCGATGTTAGTCGGCTGGTTGACGAATCCGGAGAAGCTGCCTTTGGTGTATTTATAAAGACGCTCGGCCATATTTTTACCGCCCTCGATATTCCTTAAAACGTTTTCCAGGTCGCTCAAAAGCGGCGGCACGGCATTGGTGAAATCTTTTCCGGCGACTATTTCGTGGGAAGAATATGTTTCAATCAGCGCTTCATCCAGAACGGAATCTTCTTCGGCGCTAAGCTTGCCGAGCATTAATTGAAGCAGTCCGGAAACATTAACAATATGAGAACGCAAAACATCAGTCGCGTCTTCGCCTTCTGGGATAACCGGTATATCGAAGGGATTGATATGGTCTTCGGAAGCCAGCGAAATATTAAAATAGCTGCCGCCGAAAGTTTCGGACATTTTTTTGTATTCATTTTCCGGGTCAATGATTAAAATGTCTGTTCCCATCATCAGGTTTCTGATGATTTCCAGTTTGCTGGCGTATGATTTGCCGGCGCCGGATTTGGCGAAAACGACCAAATTGGCGTTTTCGAGCGAAAACCGGTCGAAAAGTATCAGGGTGTTGTTATGTCGGTTGATACCGTAAAGGACGCCGGTGTCTGAAGTCAGTTCTTCGGAGACGAAGGGAAAGAAAGAAGAGAGCGGGCCGGTGTTCATCTGGGTTATGACGTTGATTTTGTCGTTGGCGGTCGGAAGGTTTGTCGAAAAAGCTTCCAGTTCCTGGAAAACAGCCGGCTTAAGGTAAACTATTTTCGATTCCATTGTGGAATTTATCAGCTCTTCCAGCTTTTTCAAACCTTCCAGAGTGTCGCTGTAAATAGTTATATAAACTCCGACGCTGAACAGTTTTTCTCTCGCCTGCATTAGAGCGTCCCGTAGTCCTTCGATGTCAGCGTAGGCGGTCTCCAAAGCGGGATCGCGGACCAGTCCCTTAGACATTCTTTCGCTAAGCTGGGATTCGACTTCGGCGACTTTTCTTTTAAGGGTTTTTAAAGCCAGGCCGGTGTCTATCGGTTTGATATATAAAGAAATATCAAATAAGTCCGGCTGGTTGATTATCGGTTCGAACCATCCGGTCGACAAAAAACGGGGGTAAGTAAAAATATAAAGAGTCGTTACGAATTTGTCGCCTATTTTAATGTAATTCGAATTTACCTGGACTCCGGCCGGCGCCAAAATTTTTTTTAAATCTTTAAAACTCTGGTCCATTATTTTATTTTCGCAAAGACATATTTTCTTTTTTTTGCTCGACCGTTTCGGGGTTGTAAAAATTATAAAAAAGTTCGATTAAGGCGTCGTCGTTCAGCGGTATGACGTTCAGCCCTATTACCCTCAATCCTTCGCTGACCCTGTCTATCCTTTGTTTTAACTGAAACAGGTTTTTTTGGAAAGTTTCTTCGCTTTCCTGGGCGGATTGCTTTTGAATTTCGGCGGCGCTTTTTTTATTTCCGAAAGGTAAGATGTTGCTTAAACCGCTTAAAGCTCCGGCGGCCTGCTTCGCGACCTGAATCGGCTCGTAAGGAACAATGACAAAAAAATTTTTTATCATAATCGCATTCGCTCTGACGAATTCGCTGATGAAATTCTGGTATTCTTCAACCTGATTTTTTAAAAGCGGGTTTTGTTCCTGCTCTTTTCTTGTTTCTATCATTTCCAGGTATTTTTCGACATTAACTTTCCTGGAATGGATGATTACCTGGACGGGAAAGTCGATGCTGTTTAAGAAATTAGCGTAAGAGCCCAAAACCAGATTTTGTTCCTGCTCGGACTTCAGGGCGAAGTTCATTCCCGAAACCATCAAAACCTGCCGCAGGGCGCCGCTCTTTAAAATAATCGCCCCTTCTTTAATGTCGGCTATGTCTATTAAGTTTTGAGTGCTTTGAGATTCCATCACATTAAGTTTAAAATAATTATTTGGCAATTACGAATTACGCATTACAAATTTTCCGTTGTTTTTCTAAATAATAAATTAAGCCGCCTATCTGCCTAGCTAAATTTTCTAATTTTTTATTCATTTATTCGAATTTATTTTGATTTATATAATTTATTGTTAGCGCGATATAAAGCTGATTTCTGACTTCGCCGACAGATCCTTTGGAGATTCTCAAAAATCTAATAAATTCGTTATTGTTGTTCTTCTCGAATCCTTCTACAATATTGGAATTAACAGAAACAACAGCTCTTCTTATTTGGTTAACGAGGCCGAAATCCTTAACCCATTTTTTATCAGACGTTAAATTATAAATTAATCTTGTTGGGTACAGTGATAGTTTACTTATTGGCATCTCCTCAATTTTTTTGTACAACTCTCTTCTGTTTTTATAGGACATAAACTCAGTTTATAGTTAATTTATAAATAAAATAATATTCATGGATTTAACAAAATCAATTACTTGGCT
>JAVHRF010000056.1:0-3982 GCA_036171515.1 Minisyncoccota bacterium
AGCATCTCCAGGAGCAAAATGCCGGCCTCCCCGATCTTCCCAGCTGGCAAAACGCCGATATGAGCCTATATCAGATAGTTAAATTGATGGCCCGGGAAAAAATAAAACCGAGAAAGATTTATTATTCTCTCCAAGATTTAACAAAACCAAAAGCGGTCCAGCGGATAATCGTGGACGAAAGAAATCGAATGGCCTTTCGGAAAATGAAAAATAGTTTAAAAAAAGAAAATGTGATTATAATTTACGGCGCCGGCCATTTTCCCGGTATCCATAAAAAACTCAAAAGGGCCGGGTTTAAGGAATATAAGAAAGAGTGGTTCGCCGCGGATAATCTTAGCTGAATGAACAAACTTTTTAATATATTCAAATTCAATTATTCCCCTCAATAGATAAATTTCTATGAGGGGATTTTTATATTTTTCTTCTCGCTCTCCGGCTGGCGGAAATGGCGAACCGGTGGGCTTCGTCGCGGACTTTTACCAGCGTTTCTTTGACGCCCGCCGTCAGTTCTTTAAAATTATTTTTGGCGGCGACAGGAAAAACAAGCTTGTCGTTTTGGTATTTAGAAATCCCGACTATCGGCATACCCCGGCCGGCGGCTTTCAGGGACTTGGAAACAAAATCTATCTGCGGCTTGCCGCCATCTATGAGCATTAAATCGGGCAAACGCCATTCCGGATGGTTAAGTCTTCTTAGAACTACCTCTTCCAGAGCTCTTAAATCGTCGTTAGGGAAAACTTTTTTTATTTTAAACAGGCGGTAATCTTTCTTTGACGCTTCGCCATTTATAAAAACAACCATCGAGCCGTAAGTTTCCTTGCCCGCCAGATGGGAAATATCGTACCCTTCTATCCGGCTGAAGCCGCCTATTGGCAAAAAATTCTCGTTGGCGATTAAAGCCGCGTCTCCGATATGGGTTAAACTTTTGGCCTTCTCCGGATTTTCTTTTTTTAATTTATTCAGGAGCGTTTTATTTTTGCCGCCCAAAAGCAGTTCGATGTTTTTGATATTTTTTTTGTAATCCTCCTTCGAAACCGCGCCGATACAAGCCCCCGGACACAGGCCGATTTGATAGTCAAAACACGCCTTTCCGCTTAGCGGCCGGCAGTTTCCATAGGGAAAAATTCTCCTGATTATCCTTAATGCCGATTTAACCAGCGCCAAACTTTGATAAGGACCGAAAATTTTCGCATCTCTGTTTTTCCTAGCCAGACTTCTAACGGGATAAAATTTTTCTATTTCCCGGCCGCGGATGATTAGCGGTCGCGGGTAGTCATCATTCGGAATGACGATATAAATAAAAGAACGGTTGTCGCGGTCTTTGATGTTATATTTCGGCCAGTATTTTTTTATCAGGTTGGCTTCCAGAACTATCGCCTCAAGCAGATTTTTGGTTTTAAGATATTTCAGCCGCGCCGCCCTGCCGACCATTTCCTTAATCCGGGAATCGATGTCGTTCCTGAAATAATTCAGGATTCTTTTTTTAAGTGAAACCGTCCGACCGACATATAAAACTTCGCCCCGTTTGCCGAGAAAAAGATAAACCCCGGGATTCAAGGGAAATTTTTGGGCTTGCCGTTTCAGATTCGAGCTCATAGATATTTTTTAAGATATTTTCCTGTGTGCGAGCGTTCGCTGCGGGCGACTTCCTCCGGAGTTCCGGCGGCCACGACCCGGCCTCCCCGCTCACCGCCTTCCGGACCCAAATCAATCACGTAATCGGCCGATTTGATAACATGCATATTGTGCTCAATAACAACCACGCTGTTTCCTTTTTCGACCAGCTTGTTTAAAACTTTCAGAAGCATTTTTATGTCGTGATAATGAAGGCCGACGGTCGGCTCGTCCAGAAGATAAAGAACTTTCTTGCCGAGCGGCTGAGTCAGTTCGCGCCCAAGTTTAATCCTCTGCGCCTCGCCGCCGGAAAGCGTCGTCGCGCTTTGCCCGAGTTGGAGATAGCCCAGGCCGACTTCCCGCAGAACTTTGGTTTTATCGGTAATTTGGTAAATATTTTCGAAAAATTCCTCCGCTTCGTCGACAGTCATCTCCAGAACCTCGGCTATATTTTTATTTTTGTATTTTATCTGCAGGGTTTCGCGGTTGAATCTTTTGCCGTTGCAGACCTCGCAAGGCACCAGAACTGGCGGCAGAAAATGCATTTCAATCAGGTTAAAGCCGGCGCCTTCACAGGCTTCGCAGCGGCCGCCGAAAACATTAAAAGAAAATCTCGAGGCCGAATAGCCTTTCTCGCGCGACTCGGGAAGCTCGGCAAAAAATTCGCGGATAGGAGTGAAAATGCCCGTGTAAGTCGCCGGGTTAGAACGCGGCGTCCTGCCGATTGGCGACTGGTTGATTATCTCAACCTGGTCGATATATTCCGAACCAGTAATTTTACTCGCTTTTTCGAGCGGCATATTGGCGCGAGCTTTTATTTTAGCCAAGTTATCGTATAAAACATCGTGAACCAAAGAAGATTTGCCGCTTCCCGAAACGCCGGTAATCGCCACCAGCTTGCGGAGCGGAATTTCCAGATTGATATTTTTCAAATTATTCGCCCGGGCGCCGATAATATTTATTTTTTCCGTCAGCTTGGTCCGGCGGTATTCGGGATTTTCGATTTTTTCCCTGCCGGTTAAATAATCCAGGGTCAAAGAACTGCGCTTGGAAGCGTTTTTTAAAAGTTCTTTAGTCGGACCGGCTGCCGTCACTTCTCCGCCGTGCTTTCCCGCCAAAGGCCCCAAATCGACCAAATAGTCGGACTCGAAAATGCTCCGCTCGTCGTGCTCGACGATAATCACGGTGTTATGGCTGTCGCGGATGGATTTTAGAGTTTTAATCAGGCGGTCGGTGTCGCGTTCGTGGAGCCCGATTGTCGGCTCATCCAGAACGTATAAAGTATTTGAAAGATGGGAACCGATTTGCGAAGACAGCCTAATTCTCTGCGCCTCGCCGCCCGAAAGCATGCCGGCCTCGCGAGTCAAAGTCAGATAGTCCAATCCGACTTCCAGCAAAAATTTCAGCCGGTCTCTGATTTCCCTGATAACGGTTTCGGCTATTAGCTTTTCGCGCGCCGTCAATTTTTTTTCGTATTCTCCGAAAAATTCATAAGCCGCTTCGATAGTCATCGAGGAAACCTCGTAAATATTTTTTCCGTTTATCTTGACCGACAAAGCTTCCGGCTTCAGCCTTTTACCCCGGCAGTCGGGGCAAATTTCATTCGAAAAAGGATCTATTTTCCCGAGTCCCGAGCAGGAAGGACAGGCGCCGAACGGGCTGTTAAAAGAAAACAACCGCGGCTCGACTTCCGGAAAAGTAAAATTGTCGTTCCAGCAGGTCCACTTGGAAGAAAGAACCATTTCGGTTGAATCCGATTTTTTCGCCGCCGGAAAAACAACCGTCACCAGTCCCCGGCTGAACCCGACGGCGTTTTCGACCGCCTCGAATAAGCGGCTTTCGTCGCCGACAAGCAATTTATCGATGACTATTTCGATGTTATGGTTTTTATATCTCGAAAGTTCTATTTTCTCGTGGAGCGAATTAATTTTTCCGTCAACCCGCGCTTCGCCGTATCCTAATTTAAGATAATCGTAAAGAAGCTGGTAGTATTCGCCTTTTCGGCCCTGGACCACCGGCGCCAGGATTAGCGCTGTTTCGCGTTTTTCTCCCTTAGCCGAAAGTTCTTTCGACTTCGCTTCGATGATATCTACCATCTCTTCGACGGAAAGTTTTTCGATTTTCGAACCGCAAATAGGGCAATAAACTTTTCCCAAGCGGGCGAACAAAACCCGCAGATAATCGTAAATTTCGGTGAGCGTGCCGACGGTCGAGCGCGGATTATGGGAAAGCGCTTTTTGGTTGATAGCGATAGCCGGCGACAAGCCTTTTATCTCGTCCACTTCGGCCCGTTCCATCTGTCCCAAAAACTGCCGCGCGTAAGGTGAAAGCGATTCGATGTACCGGCGCTGCCCTTCGGCGAAAATCG
>JAVHRF010000057.1:0-3958 GCA_036171515.1 Minisyncoccota bacterium
TTCCGCTCATCCCGTGTGTTCGGTTGAGCCGTGATGCAAGCTCGTTCCGGTAGCTGATTTTGTTTTCCTGAATTATTATCCATAGTTTAAATTTTAAGCCCTTTCTTTCTGGCGGCCTCCAAGACCGCTTTGACCCGACCGTGAAGCAGGTAAGCTCCTCTGTCGAAAACCGCCTGCTTGATATTTTCTTTAATCGCTTTTTCGGCGACCAGCTCGCCCAAGGCACGGGCCTGTTCCGATTTCGGCGAGGGTTTCTTTTCTTTGGGCAAATTCTTGGTCGAAGCCGAAACCAGGGTTTTCATCGCCTCGTCATCGATTAATTGGACATAAGTGTGGTAATTGCTCCGAAAAACGGAAAGCCGGGGTTTGGAGGCGGTGCCCTTAAGGACGCTCCTTACTCTCCTTCTCCTTCTTTCCCTTATTTGGTTTATTTTTTTAGCTTGTCTCATATTTTAATATTACGCCGTACCGGTGGTTCCCGCCATTTTTTTACCGGCCTTTCGTCTGATAACTTCATTTTCATAATGAATTCCCTTTCCCTTGTAAGGTTCCGGCTTCTTAAATGCCCTTATTTCGGCTGCAACTTCGCCGACTGATTCCTTGTTGATGCCGGATATTTTAATAGTGACGTTCTTTTCGATTTCCACTTTAATGCCTTCGGGAATTTCGTAATTTATAGGATTGGTAAAACCCAGGCTCAGAACAACTTTTTTGCCGTCTAAAACGGCCCGATAGCCTACACCTTCAATAATAAGTGTTTTGGCGAATTCTTTCTCGACTCCCGCGACGGCGTTTTTTATCAGCGACGCCATAGATCCCCAATTTGCCATCGACTGCTTTTCGGACAGCTCCGGCCTAACCGTTATTTTGTCCGCCTCAATGTCAATTTTAAGTTTTGGCAAAGATTTGATTTTAAGCTCGCCTTTCGGACCTTTGATTGCCAAAAACTCCCCTTCTTTTAAGACGGAAACTCCTTTTGGTATTAAAATTGGTTTTTTGCCTATTTTGCTCATTAATAAATTTCGAATAAATATTCTCCGCCGATTTTATTTTTCCTGGCCTCCTTGTTGGTCATCAAGCCGCTCGAAGTAGAAATTACAGCCAAACCAAATCCCTGCCGGACCGCCCTCAAATCGCCGTAGCGCCGGTAAATACGCCGTCCCGGCTTGCTGATAAGCTTGATGTGAGTAATTGCCGGCTGGCTATTCTTATAAAGCAGTCCGACGTCAAGATACTCCTTGTCGTCAACGCTGATTTTATCAACGCTTTTAAGGTATTTTTTCGCGGCTAAAATTTTGGCAACCTTTAAATTAAGCTTGGAGAAAGGCGCCTGAACGCTTTGTTTGCCAGCCGCCTGGGCATTTTTAATTTGGTTTAAAAATTTAATATAAGTCATATTACCATGAAGATTTTTTGACTCCGGGAATTTCGCCACGGGTCGCCATTTCGCGGAAACAAATCCGACAAAGGCCGAAATCTCTCAAATAGCCGTGCTTCCGGCCGCAGCGAAAACAACGCCGGACAAGACGGCTGGAATATTTCAACGGTTTTTTCGCTCTCGCGATTACAGATTTCTTGGCCATAGATTTATTTAGCGGTTTTTTTTAGCGGCACGCCCAATTCCAGATAAGCCGCTATCGCCTTTTCGCGGTTTTTTATTTTGGGAACCAAAGCGATTTCCAAAGGGAGGTTATTCAAGACTTCTTCGGGATTGATTTCAGGAAAAGAAAATTGTTCCTTGAAACCGATATTCAAATTGCCTCCTTTGTCGATAAATCTTTGGTTTAAGCCGTTAAAGTCGCGGACGCGCGGCAGTACTATATTAACCAATCTCTCGAAGAAATCAACCATTCGCTTGCTTCTTAAAGTGACTTTCAATCCTACAATCTGGCCTTCCCTCATTTTAAAGCCAGCGATTGATTTTTTGGAACGGCAATATACCGGTTTTTGGCCGGTGATAACCGACAGCTCTTCGACAAGTTTCGGCAAAGTTTTTTCTTCGAAGCTCGGATCGGCGCTAAGCCTGCCAACGCCGGTGTTGACAACTATTTTTTCCAAAACCTTTTTTATTTCTTCTTTAGATTTGTTTTTTGCCATTTTAGGTTTCATTAAATTCTGCTTTGGCATTTTTTGCAATACCGCAGTTTTGAATTACCTTCGAGGCGGTAACCGACCCGCGCCGGCTGTTTGCAGTTCGGGCAAACAAGCATCGCTTTGGAAATGTTAAAATGGCGAGGCACCAAAACCGTCTCGCCTTTCTGCCCGCCTTGTTTCGGCTTAACTCTTTTTTTGAAAAGGTTAATGTTCTCGGCGGTTATCTTCAGGCTCTTGCCGTCAACTTTAATGACCTTGCCGGTCTTTCCCCTGTCTTTGCCGCTGATTATTTTAATTATGTCGTTTTTTTTGATTTTCATGATAAATTTATTCCAAGCATTAAACTATTTCTTCGGCCATCGTCATTAATTTTTCGTAACCCAAATTTTTGAGCTCTCTTGGCATCGGACCGAAAACCCGGGTGCCGACCGGCTCTTTTTTGGCGTCAACCAGGATAACGGCGTTTTCCCCGAAACGTATATAACTGCCGTCCGGCCGGCGAAGAGGGGCTTTTTGGCGGACAATTATCGCCTTTACGATATCTTTTTTCTTAACCGGCTTTTGGGGTTCCGCCACCTGAACCGACGCGACAATAATGTCGCCAATGCCGGCATAACGCCGCCTGGTCGCGCCCAAAACCCTGAAACAACGCACTTTCTTGGCGCCTGAATTATCCGCTACTTTTAAAATTGATCTTTCTTGAATCATTGCTTTATTTGCTTATTTTTTCCATTATTTTCCAACGCTTGTCTTTTGATAAGGGCCGCGTTTCCTGAATCACAACCAAATCGCCTTTTTTGAATTCGTTCTTTTCGTCGTGAGCCTTGAATCTGGCGGTAACTTTATAATATTTCAAGTATTTCGGGTGTTTTTTGAGATGGCTAACGGCGACCACCCGGGTTTTGGCCATTTTATCGGAAACCACGATTCCTTTTAACTGGCGATGTTTAATCGCCGCGCCCATAGATTTGTTTTCGTTATTTTCCATTTTTTTCTTTTAAATTCATAAAAGTCTTTATTCTGGCGATGTCTTTTTTAAATTCCTTAATTGAACTTATTTTCTTTAATTTTCCCGCCACTAAATCATACTTCAATTTCCTTAAAGATTCTTCTTTATCCCTTAAAATCTTTTCCAGTTCGCCTAATGCCCTATTTTTTAATTCTTGGATTTCTCTTTTTTTCATAATTTTAAATTCTGGTGATTATTTTGGTTTTAACGGGCAATTTATAGCCGGCCAGCCTAAGGGATTCGAAAGCGATTTCCTGGCTGACGCCGTCAATCTCAAAAAGGATTCTTCCCGGCCTGACCGGAACCACGTAATGGTCGACCGCGCCCTTCCCCGTTCCCATTGTCACCTCGGGAGGCTTCTTGGTAATCGGCTTGTCGGTAAAGACCCTGATCCAAAGCTTGCCTTCCCTTTTTAAATGGTTGGTTATTGTTTTTCTGGCCGATTCAAGCTGGGCCGACGTCAGCCAGGCAGATTCAAGCGATTTTAATCCGTACTGCCCAAACGACAAGGTTAATCCTCTGGTTTCTTTTTGGCGGCCGATAGAGCGTCCTTTCTGCCATTTTCGATGTTTAACTTTTTTAGGAATCAACATATTGTTATTTTTCTATAATATCGCCCTTATAAAGCCAGACTTTTATGCCGACCGCGCCGTAAGAACAATGCGCCGCAACCTGGCCATAATCGATGTTAGCCCTCAATTTCTGGAGGGGTAGAGCGCCCTTCCTGAGCCACTCGCGACGGGCAATTTCATTGCCGTCCAGCCGGCCCGAAAGCAAAATTTTCGCTCCCCGAATATCGCGGTTTTGCATTATCCTCTCAAGCTGTTTTTTGATGGTTTTCTTGTAGGGCAGCCG
>JAVHRF010000058.1:0-3821 GCA_036171515.1 Minisyncoccota bacterium
GGAACAACTAATAAAATGAAATTTTTCTTCCCCATTTGAATAAATCGCGGTTTACCGATAATAATTTCTGGATATTAAGGCACGGCGAAGCCGACCATGTTTTGAAAGGCGCTATCGCCTCCGGAACGGAAACCAAAGCCAACGCCTCGCATTTAACGGAAAAAGGCGAAAAAGAAGTAGGTCAGGCAGCCGAAAAACTGGTTAAACAATTAGGCAAAAAGAAACTCGATATTATTTTTAGCTCTCCTTATGAGCGCGCCAAAGAAACGGCAAAAATTATGGCAAAAAAAACCGGAGCGAAAATAATTATCGATAAACGGCTGGCGGAACTGAACGCCGGAGAATTCAACGGACGCCTGGTATCAGATTTTCATAATGCTTTTCCAGATGTCTTAAAAAGATTTTCCGATGCGCCGGAAGGCGGGGAAAATTTAACCGACGTCAAAAAACGGGTTATGAATTTTATAATGGAAGCCGGCGCCAAATACGACGGCAAAAATATTTTGATCTGCGGCCACGGAGACCCGCTCTGGATGCTTGAAGGCGCCGCCGCGGGACTAAGTAATGAAGAGATAATAAAACTCAAATACATCGAAGTCGGCGAAATCAAAAAAATAAAATTCAACAATTATCCTTTTAATTACCTGACCGGCAATCTGGATTTGCACAAGCCTTATATAGATTCGATTTACCTTAAATGCGAAAAATGCGGCTCAAAAATGGCGCGGACGAAAGAAGTGGCGGACGTCTGGTTTGATTCGGGCTGTATGCCATTCGCCCAGTACCACTTTCCTTTCGCGGCCAAAGCCAAAAAATCGGACGAGCTAAAAATTAAAACCGTTCAGGAAAAAATCGAATTCCCCGCCGATTATATTTCCGAAGGAATGGACCAGACCCGGGGATGGTTTTATACTCTTCTGGCGATTTCAACCGCGCTCGGACTCGGACCGGCTTATTTAAACGTCATCGCTCAGGGGCTGACTTTGGATAAAAACGGCGTAAAGATGTCGAAATCCAAAGGCAACGCGGTTGACCCGTGGCAGATGATAGAAAAATACGGAACCGACGCTTTGAGATGGTATTTTTACACGGTTAACCAGCCGGGCGATTACAAAAAATTCGATGAAGCCGATTTGGGCAAAGCCTACCGGCGGTTCATCGCCATTATTTATAATTCGTTTATCTTTTTAAAAACCTACGGAGCACCGGCAAAAGAGCCGAGCCGGGAAACCAGGCTTAGCCTTATCGACGAATGGATTTTGGCGAAGCTGAACAACCTTACCGGCGAGGTTACGAAAAGCCTGGAAAAATACGACATCGTCGCGGCGGCAAAAGCCACCGAGGAATTCGTTGACGGCCTTTCGCGGTGGTACATCCGCCGCTCACGGCGCCGCTTCCAAAAACCGGAAAGTCGAAGTGATTTAGAGATTGCTTCGGCTGTTTTGCGCCACTGCCTGATGGAATTAAGCAAATTAACTGCGCCTTTTACTCCTTTCTTTTCCGAATCGCTTTACAAGTCTTTGGGCGGATTGAAACTTTCCGTCCATCTGGAGGACTGGCCGGAGACCAAAAAAGGATTTTTGGGCGCCGAACTTGCCGAAAAAATGGATGAAACGAGAAGGATTTCCAGCCTGGCCCTGGCTCTCCGGGCGGAAAAAGGAATCAAAGTCAGGCAGCCGCTCCAAAAACTGGCAATCAAAACCGGAAAACTCAACGCCAAAGACGAAGCGTTTTTGGATTTAATAAAAGACGAAGTCAACGTCAAAGAAGTTGTTTTTGACGGAAAACTGGCCGGCGACATCGAGCTCGACACCGTTATCACGCCCGAACTCAAGGAAGAAGGAATTATCCGGGAGCTGGTCCGCCTGACGCAGGAATTAAGGCAGAAAGCCAATTACGAGCCGAAAGACAGAATTAAAGCGATGCTCGAGCTGCCGGAAGAATTAAGAACCGTTATCCAAAAAAACGAAAAATTATTCGCCAAAGAAATCGGCGCAGAAGAGATAGAATTAAAAAAATCAGAAAAATTCGGAGCGGAAATCCAGACTAAGATTCAAGATAAGTATATTTGGATTGGAATAATCAAAAATTAGAATTTAGAAGTTAGAATTTAGCTGTAAGACACGGATTAATACGGATAGCTGCTGATTAATACGGCCGCAGATTTTTCTATCGGCATAAATCCGTTTTATCAGCGTAAATTCGCGTTTTTAGATTTTAATCCCAACTTTTTCTTTGACTTCCGAGATTTTTGCCGAAGCAACCTCATTCGCTTCTTTCGAGCCGCTTTCTATCAGTTTTTTAAGCTTACCGGGATTTTTTAATAATTCGGCTTTGTTTTCCCGGTAATCGGCAAAATAGTCTCCGATTAATCCGGCCAAATCCGATTTGAAATCGGAATAATTTTTACCCTCAAATTTCATTTCGACAGCCCCCGAAGAAATGCCGGTAATTTCACAGTAAATATCGATTAAATTGCTTACTGCCGGCTTTTTTTCGCGGTCCAGCTTTATTTCCGAGCCGGAATCGGTGACCGCTCTTTTTATTTTTTCTTTTATTTCTTCCGGCGAATCGTCCATAAACAAACAGGAGGCTGGGTCGGATTTGGACATTTTATGCTCCGGATTGCTCAAGCTCATCACGCGTGCCGCCTCGGTTAAAATATCTTTCGGTTCGATGAAAGTTTCTCCGAAGCGGGAATTGAATTTCCTCGCCAAAGTCCTGGTCAGTTCCAAATGCTGAAGCTGGTCTTCCCCTACCGGAACGTATTTGGCGTCATAAAGTAAAATGTCGGCGGCCATTAATACGGGATAATCAAAAAGACCGACGTTCGGATTAAACTCAACGCCGTCCTGTAATATCCCCTCTTTTATGATTCTCGGCACTCGCTCCATCATTTTTTCGCGCAACTCACCTAAAGCCTTCTCTTTAAATTGAGTCATTCTACTTAACTCTCCAAACGGCGTAATCGTATTTAAAATCCAGGCCAGCTCGGTGTGAGCCGGAACTTGGGATTGGAGAAAGATAACAGATTTTTTCGGGTCTAAACCAGCGGCCAGATAATCCGCCATCAGGTTTAAAATCTGGTTTTGCTTTTCTTTAGGATTATAATTTTCCGTCAGCGAGTGAAGGTCGGCGATAAAAAAGTAGCATTGGTATTTGCCCGAATTTTGGAGAACGACAAAATTTTTCAGCGCTCCCAGGTAATTTCCTAAGTGAAGCCGGCCGCTCGGCTGGATGCCGGAAACCAAAACCGGCTTTTTGGCGTTTTCGCTTTTGTTTTTCATTTATTTAATTATAACAAATTAAGTTAAATCCGAAATTCTAATATCGAAACCTTAAATAATCCCAAAATTCAAATTTCATAAATTCAAAACCGTTTTGAATTTTATATTTTGGTATTTGAATTTGTTTCGGATTTTTATTGTCCTATCTCCTAACCGCTAAATCCTATCCGCTATATTCTAAATTCTGTTTTTAGACCTCAATTATAACCGGCAAAATCATCGGGCGGCGCTTGGTTTTGGTGAAAAGCAACTGGCCGACCTGGTCGCGGATAAGCGTTTTCAAATAATCCACTTCCGGCGACTGGTAGGCGGGCATCCGCGCGACTATTCCTTTCAGCTGATTGCGGACGTCTTCGAGAATTTTTTGGTTTTCTTTGATGTAAATGAATCCCCGCGAAATTATATCGGGGCTTTTCATCAGCCTGCCCTTGTCTTTGGATAAAGTCATAATAATAACCAGCATTCCTTCCTGCGCCAGAACACGGCGGTCCCTTAAGACCACTTCCTCGACGTCGCCGACGCCCAATCCGTCAA
>JAVHRF010000059.1:0-3793 GCA_036171515.1 Minisyncoccota bacterium
CCGCCCCAAAACATCCCCCCAAACCCCGCCCCGGCCGTTGGCCAGAGTCAGCGGCCCGGTCGGGTTGGCGGAAACGAATTCCAGCTGGATTTTTTCTTTTTTCTCCACTCCTCTGCCGTAATCCTTTTTCGAAATTCCATTGAATTCTTTTTCCAAAGCTTCGGGAGAAATAAAAAAATTTAAAAAGCCCGGCCTCGCGGTTTCGATTTTAATGAAAAATCCTTTCGGCGCCGATTTTAAAATTTTTGATTTCAGTTCTTCGGCGACAACCAAAGGATTTTCCCTTTTTTTAGCGGCGATTTTCAGGGCGACATTGGTTGAGTAATCGCCAAAATCGGCGCGGGGCGATTTTAAAACTTCAAATTCGGCGTCTTGGCCGGCAAATTTTGAAATAATTTTCCTGATTTTTTCCTGCATGATATTATTGAATCTCATTAATCTTAACAAAATATCGGCTGATTTATAAACCTGCTGGAACCCCACCTGAAAGTTCGCGCAAATTCGCGATTTGACGCGGTAAAAACGCTCACCTATGATTAGTAAATAAAAGAGGCGAAAAAATAAAAATAAATAAATGGCTTTTCAAAATCAAGACGGCTTTAAGCCGAGTCCGAAAGTCAAAGGCAACTGGGTTTGTTCGAAATGCAAGGCTCCGATAACCGAACTTCCCTTTGAGCCCAAAGAAGACAGGCTCGACCAGCTCCTTTGCCTTAACTGTTGGCGCGCCAAAAGGCAAAGCTACGGCCGCTAAACAAAAATCTCCCCGGCAAATTGCCGGGGAGATTTTTTAATTGACAAACATCTTAATTTAAAGGATAATTCTGATAGATTTTTTATAACTTAAAAAGGAGAGTAAATGAAAAAAGAATCTCTCGGGAAAATGGCTGTCTTTCTTATTCCGTCGCTCAAATTAAAACAGCGGGACAAAAAAAGAAAAACAATCGAAGATATCATTCATAATTTTTTAACCAAAAATTTTAACAGCTACACCGTCGATACCGGAAATATTTTCGGCTATTGGAAAGAAAACGGAAAAGAAGAGTATGATGAGCACCGCCGTTTCACTGTTGCTTTTTTGGGAAAAGAAAAAATCCTGGTTTTAGAAAAATTCATCGCCCATATTGCCTATCTTATAAAAGAAAAGTGCATTTATCTGACAATAGGAGAGGACGCCTGGCTGATTTATTCGGAGAAAAACAAATTTAACAAACCAAAACCCCGGTAAAAACTGGGGTTTTTTATTTTGCCGGCAAAAATAGTATTATTAACTTGATGAATAAAAAAATCTGGCTATTGCTTATAGCGATTATCGCTTTAGCCGCTTTTTTCCGGCTTTATCAAATTACCCAAGTTCCGCCCGGACTTTACCCCGACGAAGCGATGAACGGCAACAACGCCCTGGAAGCTTTGGCCACGAACCATTATAAAGTTTTTTATCCCGAAAATAACGGCCGCGAAGGCTTGTTTATGAATATTCAGGCGGTATTTTTAAAATACCTGATGCCACTCCAAAACGGCGCCACCGCCGCCTGGATGCTACGCCTGCCCAGCGCTTTATTCGGTATTTTTACAGTTCTGGGATTGTTCTTTTTGGTTAGAGAACTTCTGGCCGCCGACCCGGAGAGCCGGATGGCAAAATACAAAGATTACATCGCTTTGTTCGCCGCCTTCCTTTTGGCTACCAGTTTTTGGCATATTCTTTTTTCCCGCATCGGCTTCCGCGCCATTATGGCTCCTTTCTTTATGGTCTGGGCGGCGTATTTTTTCCTTAAAGCGATTAATGAAAAAACCGGAAAACTTTTTGGTTTTTTTAAAAAATATTATTATCTTTTCCCCGCGGTAATCGCCGGCATATTCTTCGGTTTGGGTTTTTACAGCTATATAGCTTTCAGGATAATGCCTGTTTTATTTTTGATATTCATAGTTTATTTCCGGAAAAACAAGAATTTCTGGAAAATAACGGCTGCTTTTGTTATCACGACATTTATTATTGCCTTGCCGATAGGAATTTATTTCGCTCAGCACCCCGCCGACTTTTTCGGCCGGACCGGAGAGCTTTCTGTTTCCGCTTCGCCCCATCCTTTAACCGATCTGACCGTAAATATCGCCAAAACCGCCCTGATGTTCAATTACCATGGCGATTACAACTGGCGGCAGAATTTTTCCGGCGCGCCAGAACTTTTCTGGCCGGTCGGAATTTTATTTTTAATCGGCCTGATTTTGGCGATAGCTAAAATTAAAAAATTCGGATTTTCTTTTTTGCTGGCCTGGTTTGCTTTAGCCGCTTTGCCGGTCGTTATTTCCAACGAAGGAATCCCCCACGCCTTGCGGGCGATTTTAATGATTCCGCCGGTATTTATTCTGGCGGCTTTCGGCGGCTGGTGGCTCTACGACAAAATAATCAATTCGCCTTTTTGTAAGTTATCAAAAAACAGCAGGCTGATGTTTAACATTTTTGTGATTATCTTTTTGTCTCTTCTGGCTTTTCAGGCCTACGTTTCCTATTTTATCGCCTGGGCCCAAAATCCCAACGTTCCGGGCGCGTTCAATCAGGATTATGCCGATATCGCCAGCCAAATTAACGGCCTTCCGCTCCAAACCCAAAAATACGTGGTCGTGGAAGCCGGCGGCGTTTTGGTTCGCGGCATTCCGATGCCCGCCCAGACGGTTATGTTTTTAACGAATACTTTCCTGCCGCAGGAACAGGATGCTAAAAATATCCATTACCTTCTTCCGGACCAAATCGGCGAGACGCTAAAAACCCTCCCTAAAAATCCTGTTTCGATATTTTATTTGAGGTAAAAAATTAGCCCCGGCAATACCGGGGCTAAAAATTGGTTTAGAACTTTGTTCCGACGAACAGCACGATGTCGTCTATGCCAAAATTCGGATCTGCCAATCCGCCGTTGCTGGCGTGCCAGTACCGAACTTCGGCAAGCAGGCTTTTGCCGCCGCCGATTTCATGGGAAATCCCGACTCCACCCTGAAGGGTGAAGTTGAACACGAGAGCCTCGCCCAGCAATTTCTTGTCCGTGACGAGCACTCCGCAACCCCATGAAAAAATAAGTTTCGTTGTGCCGGATATCGAAAACTGATTTTCAAAAACCGTTCCGACAGCCGTTCCTATCTGCCCGCCGCTGAATCTTATAAGTGCCGGTTCAAGGGAAAGCACGAACGCGCTCTTATTGTCGGCAAGAATCTTTATCTCATATCCTCCTCTTATCATAAGGAGGCTTTCGTCGGCTTTATTCATCTGTTCGCCAACGCCAACCGAAAGAGAATAGCTGCCGGCAAAACTCTGGCGCGGAACAACAAACATCAAACCAACCATCAACACAAACATTATCTTTTTCATACACCCTCCTCTCCGCAAAAGCGGATAATCTTTTTTATTTTTCAAATAACCATCTTTAATTAAAATGTACCACTAAAAGTGGTGCTTGTCAATAGCGAGTCACACCCGATTTAACCCTCTATTTTGCTGAGCAAACGCCCCCTCTCCACTTCGGCGAGCTTTAATTTTCTTATAATTTTATCGAAAAATTGGATATTCGAATCGTAAGTCGGCCGGTCAACCGGATAAGGAGTGGCGTCTTTGCCGCCGTGGGCGAAGGAATATCTCGCCGGGTCTTCGTAGGACGGCTTGGCGCCGTAAATAACTTCTGAAACCAGGCTGAGCGCCCTCATTGTCTTGGGGCCGACGCCTTCGACCGAAAGCAACTGCTCGTAATTTTTCGGCTTAACGTCGGAAACTTTTTTCAGAATTTTTTCCAAATACCGGCTTTTGGAAAAA
>JAVHRF010000060.1:0-17021 GCA_036171515.1 Minisyncoccota bacterium
TAATATTTACGCTCGCGTCCATAAAAACTAAAAAATCCCCGCGCGCGACTTGGGTGCCTCGGTTTCTTTGCCAGGATATGGTCTTCCGCCCGACGTCTTCGTATTCGATTACAGTCGCGTATTTTTTTGCTATTTCCAGAGTCTTATCCCAGGAACCGCCGTCGGAAACGATAATTTCATATTCGTAATCCGTCAGCTTGGCGCGAATATTTTCGAGCATTGTTCCCAGATATTTTTCTTCGTTTAAAGTGGGGATTATTATGGAAAGCTTCATTGTGATGTTAATTTTAACCCGATCCGGCATTATTTAGAAGAGGTTAAAAATTGCGCTATAATAAGGAATAAAGTCATGATAAGGAAAATAAAAGGGGAATATGTCGTTTTGTCAGAAAGCACGGGCCGGGTTTTCGGCCGTTATAAAACCAAAGAAGAAGCTGAGCGTCGGTTGAGGCAGGTAGAGTTTTTTAAACATCTGAAGCAGAAGAAAAGCGGGGTATGAAAATCTTAATAAGAGTAAAACCGAACGCCAGGGAAAATAAAATTGAGCCAATCGCTTGTTCGGCGATTGCTAAAAATCAGCGTTCATTTTCAGGCGATTGCTTCGCTGTCAGCGTAAAAAGCCGGCCCAAAGAAGGGAAGGCGAACGAAGAGGCAATTAGGCTGATGGCTAGTTATCTTAAAATACCGCCGTCAAGAATAATAATTGTTTCCGGCGCAACGTCCAGGAATAAAATTTTGGAAATTTAGTAAAGGAATGAGAATTTCTTCCTTAGTTTATAATTTTATCGGCGCCCTTGACTATTTATTAATTATTTGCTACTGTACTTACAGTTAATCAAAGCTGAAGTTTTGATTAAAATTTAAAAAATAAGGAGAGAAAAAATGAGCAAAAAGAAAAATCTGCCAGGCTACAAAGGCGAAGCTCCCGACACCCGCTACATTTCCGACAATTCCGCGAAGGCGAACAAGAAAATGCTGGAAGAGCTCGAAAAGAAACAGAAGAAAACCGCGAAGAAGTAAATAAGTGTTTTTTAAAATCCCTATTTAACGATAGGGATTTTTATTTTCTGCCGGATTTGTTAGATTTATTAATAAATGGACTTAAAAGAAGAAGCGCAAAAATTAAAAGAACTTGAAGAAGAAGCCCGCCGGCTGGGCGGGCGGCTTTGACTTAGCGGCCAAAAAGGAAGAGGTAAAAAAAATAACGGACGATTTGAATAATCCCGATTTTTGGCGGAACCGCGAAGAAGCCGACGGGAAGCTTAAAAAACTGGGCGAGCTTAATGATTTAATCAGGCGTTTCGGCGAAATAGAATCTGGTGCCGGCGCGCTAAAAACGAGTTTTAGCGAAGATTTATTTTTTGAGGTTAGGAAAAAATTCAAAGATTTGGAGCTCGAAACTCTTTTCAACGGCAAACACGACAGGCAAGCAGCGACGATTTCCGTTTTTCCCGGCGCCGGAGGCGAAGACGCCGAAGACTGGGCAAGGATGCTTTTTAAAATGTATGAAAGCTATGCCTCAAGGCGGGGCTGGAAAACAAAGACTTTAGACGACAGCCCCAATCATCGGACTTTGGCTATTGAGGGAAAATGGAGCTACGGATATTTAAAAAACGAAGCCGGCGTTCACCGCCTGGTGAGAGTTTCCCCATTTTCGGCAAAGGGACTGAGGCACACTTCTTTCGCGTTGGTCGAAGTCGTGCCGGAACTGCCCGAGGTCGAAGAATCCAAAATAAATATTCCCGAGAGCGACCTTAAATGGGATTTTTACCGCTCTTCCGGTCCGGGCGGGCAGAACGTCAATAAAGTGGAGACGGCGGTCAGGGGAACCCATATCCCGACAGGCATAACTATTTCTTCGCAGGCCGAACGTTCGCAGGTTCAAAACAGAGAAAGAGTGTTGAGTTTATTGAAGGCGAAACTTTTTCAGTTGATGGAAAAGAACCAGACCGAAGAACTCGGCAATCTGAGGACGAAAGTTAAGCCGGAGTGGGGCAACCAGATCCGCTCTTATGTTTTAAATCCTTATAAGCTGGTCAAAGACCACCGGACCGAAATCGAAACTACACAAGTCGACGAAGTGTTGGGCGGCGATTTGGATAAATTTATTGAAGGAGAAATAGAAATTTTAGACAAGAAATAAGAGTGAACGAAGTGGCTTGACAAAATACAGCCATTTGTTATACTGCATTAAGCATCAAGTTTGGAGCTTGATAAATAAAACTTAAAAATAAAGAAAACCAAAGGAGGTTTTTATGGCAATAGCTCTTCAATGTCTGGGATTGGCGGCTTTCGTTTTTTTTACATTTACGGCGCGGCAATGCTTTGGAGATATGCGTCATATGTTATTACGCCTTTAGTGCTGGGTATCGGGATTATCATTCTTATTCTGCTATTCGTTACTCGCCCTCAGCCGCTTCTGCTTGCGATAGTGGCCGGCGTTGCTCTTGTGGCGACCGCCGCTGCAACGTTATTTGCGGTAATTGCTGGGATTGCGATTGCCATAGAAGATTGAGACGTGTATCCATCTATATCTCCACCAAGCCCTCTGTATTTATAGGGGGCTTTTTATTTTTGTTTTAGCGATAAGGGTCTATAATTAATAGAGATGGCTTGGATAAAGAATAAAAAGGAATTAGCTTTAACGCCGGAAAGGGGAATGGCTTTGTCTTTGGTTGAGGCGGCCCTTGATTCGATAAAGACCGAATCAATAATCAGGAAGAACTTCAAACTCAGGGGAAAAGAACTGATTATAAAAAATAAGAAGTTCGATTTGAATAAATTCAAGAAAATAAGCGTTATCGGCTTCGGGAAGGTTTCCTGCCGGGTGGCCTTTGAAATAGAAAATGTTTTAAGAAATAAAATTTCCCAAGGCGTGATTATCGGCGAAGCTCCTATAAAATGCGAGGTTATCGAAACCTACGGCGGAACCCATCCGCTCCCTTCGGAGGAAAATTTTTTAATAACCAAAGATCTGATGAAAATCGCTTCCAGTGCAGGCAAAGATGATTTGGTGATTGTGGTTGTTTCCGGCGGCGGCTCGGCCCTTTTATGCTGGCCGGCTTCAGAATGCGCTTTAGGCAAAAGGCTTTATAGCGATTCGATAAAAAGCGACATGCCGATTGAAGAACTTAATGTTTTAAGGAAACACCTTTCGGGGCTGAAGGGCGGAGGCTTGGCGAAACTCCTTTATCCGGCGACTGTTGCCAGCCTTATCTTTTCCGACGTTCCCAGCAACCGGTTCGAGATGGTGGCTTCGGGCCCCACTTATTACGACCCGACGACGGTTAAGGACGCCGAAAGGATAGCCAAAAAGTATAAATTAAAAAATTATCCTTTCAACGAAACGCCGAAAGAAAAAATTTATTTTAAAAAAGTTTTTAATATCCCCTTGGTCTCTAATGTCGATGCTTTACAAGGGATGAAGAAGAAAGCGGAGGAATTAGGTCTTAAGGCCAGAATTTTATCTTCTAACGTCGCCAGGAGACAAGACGAAGCGGTTAAGATTTTCAAATCGGTTAATTTTAAGGGCGTAATTCTTGCGGGAGGCGAACCGGAAACGGCGGTTCCTAAAAATCATGGCCAGGGAGGCAGGAACCAGCAGCTCACCTTAAGGATGCTTTCCGAACTAAAAGAGAAGGAACTTTTTATTTCTTTCGGGTCGGATGGCTGGGATAATTCGCCGGCTGCCGGCGCGATAGCTGATTCTTTAACTTTAAAGAAAGCAAAAAAATTAAAATTGGACCCCAAGAAATACGTCCGCCGTTTCGATTCTTTTAATTTTTTCAAAAAAACAGGGGATTTGATTATTACCGGGAAAACGGACGAAAATGTTTCGGATTTGATGATGATTTTAAAAAATTAGCGCTTGAATATGCCGAAAATTAGAAAAGTTTGGGCGGAAGAAATATTGAATTCTCGCGGCGAGCCGACTCTTAAAGTTTTCGTTAAGGCGGGGGAATCAGTTGGAGCTTTCGCCGTCCCTTCCGGAGCTAGCAAGGGCGCGCGCGAAGCTGCTGAAAAACGCGATGGCGGCAAGCGATTTGGTGGTTTAGGAGTTGAAAAAGCTATTGAACTCATTACGAAAGAAATCAGCCCGCTCTTGGTTGGCCAAGAAGCGGAAAACCAGGGAAAAATAGACCAAGCTTTGATAAAACTGGATGGAACTTCCGATAAGTCGCGATTGGGCGGAAATACTCTTATCGGCGTTAGCGTGGCTTTGGCTAAGGCGGCGGCCTTGGAGAGCGGCAAACCTTTATATAAGTATTTAATTGAAAAATTTAAATTTAAATCCAAAATAAATCCGCCGCATTTATTTTTAAACTTGGTAAACGGAGGGAAGCACAGCTTGAGCCCGTTGGCTTTTCAAGAATATTTAATCGTGGTCAAAGAAAAATATATTCAAGAGTCGCTTGAGGCGGCAGAGGTTATTTTTAAAGAAGCCCGGAAAATAATCGGTAAAAAATTCGGCCAAGCTTCCGCTAATGCCGGCGGCGATGAAGGGGGATTTGTTTTAAACACGGCTGACGTGGAAATTCCGCTCTTGATTTTAAAGGAAGCTATTAAAAAAACCGGTTTTGAAGGCAGGGTGAAATTAAGCTTGGACGCTGCCGCCGACAGTTTTTACGGAAAATTCGGCTATAAAATAGGAAGCAAGAAAATGAGCGCCGGTGGATTGCTTAAATTTTATAAAGAGTTGGCTAAAAAATATGAATTATTTTCCATTGAAGATCCTTTTAACGAGAACGAAGATTTAAAATATTTTTCCGATTTGAATAAAGATCTTATCGTTGTCGGCGACGATTTGACGGTCACGAACGAAAAATTTATCAAGCGGGCCGCTCCAAGTATCGGTGCAGTCATTATCAAGCCGAACCAAATCGGCACTTTAACGGAAACGGTTTTAGCTTGCAAAACGGCCCAAAAATTAGGGCTAAAATTAATCGTCAGTCACCGTAGCGGCGAGACGGACGACGATTTCATCGCCGATTTGGCGGTGGCTGTCGGCGCTTTTGGAATCAAAGCCGGCGCTCCGAACCGAGGCGAGAGAATGGCGAAATATGATCGCCTTCTGGAAATTTTCAATAAATAGTTTATCCTTTAAGTAGATTTTTAAAACTAAGGAGGGAAAATTGAAAATATTAAAAGTGAAAGACCTTGATGTTTATAAGGGATACGGCAAAATCTCGGTTGGCAATTGCGTTTATTCTGATATGGAATTCAACAAAGGCGCCGCGCCTCCGGGATTTTTGGAAAAATTGAAGAAAGTCGAAGGAGCAACGCAGGAGATAGCGATGTTTGGCTACGGCGTCTGCGGAGTCTGTAATGGCAAGAATTACCATAGCTACCATATTTACGGAAAATACATCTGGCCCGGCGCATTAAGCCATTGCGTGGAAGCCCACAACTATCTGCCGCCCCAGGAATTTATCGATTTTGTGATGAACTTTACGGTCTGACATTTTAAAACCCTGCTTGAGCAGGGTTCTTCTTTTAATAAACAATTTGCCAATAAGTGCTATAATTAATTTATGAAAAATTTATCCGATAAAAAGTCAAAATTAGTTCTTTGGTTCGATGAGATAACCAAAGAGGACGTTGGGCTTGTTGGCGGTAAAAACGCCAATTTAGGAGAGATGTGGCAGAATATAACGCCCCAGGGAATCAAAGTTCCCCACGGGTTCGCGATTACGGCAGCCGCTTATAAATATTTTTTGAAGTTTAATGACCTTGATAAAAAAATTAAAGATATTTTAAAAGGCCTAAACGCCAAAAATGTTTTAAGCCTGGAGAAGAAGGGAAAAGAAATCAGGAATTTGATTGTCGGTTCGAAACTGCCCGATGATTTAGAAAAAGAAATTTTAGCCGCTTATCTGAAGCTTTCCAAGGAATATAAAACGAACAATACCGACGTGGCCGTCCGCTCTTCGGCGACCGCGGAAGATTTGCCGTCGGCTTCGTTCGCCGGCCAGCAGGAAAGCTACTTGAATATCCGCGGCGAAAAACAGCTTTATCTGGCGGTCAAAAAATGCTTTGCTTCCCTTTTCACCGACCGGGCGATTTCTTACCGGCACGACAGGCATTTCGACCATTTTAAAGTCTATCTTTCGATAGGAATACAGAAAATGGTGCGCTCCGACAAAGCGGCTTCGGGAGTGATGTTCAGTCTGGATACCGACACCGGTTTCCGGAACGTTGTTCTTATTAACGCTTCTTATGGATTGGGCGAAAATGTCGTTTTGGGGAGGGTCAATCCCGACGAATACCTGGTCTTCAAGCCGACTTTGGCTGAAGGCAAAAAAGCAATAATAGATAAAGAATTGGGCACTAAGGCTAAAAAACTGATTTACGCCGGCGGCGCGAAGCCGACGGTCAATATTCCGACGCCTTTTAAGGACCGGAAAAAATTCGCCTTAAAAGACCAGGAAATTTTAAAACTGGCCAAATGGGGAGTTCTTATCGAAAAACATTACGGCCGGCCGATGGACATGGAATGGGCAAAGGACGGAATTTCGAACGAAATTTTTATCGTCCAGGCGCGTCCGGAAACCGTCCAGTCCATTAAAGACCCTTATGTTTACGAAGAATATTCTTTGAATGCCAAAAGCAAGATTTTGGTCGAAGGCATCGCCGTCGGGGCCAAAATCGGTTACGGTAAAGCTAAAGTAATCAAAAGCGTTTCCCAAATTTCGAAGTTTAAGCCCGGCGAAGTGCTGATAACCGAAATGACCGACCCCGACTGGGAGCCGATAATGAAAATCGCCTCGGCTATCGTAACCAATTCCGGCGGACGGACCAGCCATGCCGCCATCGTCAGCCGCGAGCTGGGAGTGCCGGCGATAGTGGGGACTAAAATAGCGACCGAGGCCATCAGAACCGGCCAAAATATTACTATTTCCTGCGCTGAGGGTGAAGTCGGCCGGGTGTATGACGGGATTTTAAAATACAGAATAAAGAAAACTGATTTGAAAAAAATAAAAAAGCCGAAGACCCAAATAATGATGAACGTCGGCGATCCCGAGAAGGCGTTCGGCTTTTCGTTCATTCCCAACGGCGGCGTCGGCCTGGCGAGAGAAGAATTCATAATTAATGATTATATAAAAATACATCCGCTTACTCTTCTCGGATTCAAAAAAATAAAGGATAAAAACATAATCAAGGAAGTGGAAGAGCTGACGGTCGGCTACGACGACAAGGTTAAATTTTACGTCGACAAATTGGCTTATGGCATCGCCCGGATAACCGCCTCTTTTTATCCCAAGCCGGTTATCGTCAGGACTTCCGACTTTAAATCCAACGAATATTCTAGTCTGATAGGCGGAAAACTGTTCGAGCCTCATGAGGAAAACCCGATGATCGGCTGGCGCGGCGCGTCCCGGTACAGCGATCCCAAATTCGCCCCGGCTTTCGCGCTTGAATGTCAAGCAATAAAAAAGGTTAGGGAAGAAATGGGTCTGACCAATTTAATCGTGATGCTGCCTTTCGTCAGGACTTTGAATGAAGCCCAGAAGACTTTGAAAATTATGGAAGCGAACGGACTGAAAAGAGGTGAAAACGGACTGAAGATTTATCAGATGGTGGAGATTCCCAGCAATGCCGTTTTGGCGGAAGAATTCGCCAAGTTATTCGACGGCTTTTCCGTCGGCTCGAACGATCTTACCCAGCTGACTTTGGGAATAGACCGCGATTCCAAAACCGTCAGCGGCAGTTTCTCTGAGCAAAATCCGGCGGTTATCAGGCTGATAAGCGAGGCGATAGAAAAAGCCCACCGCGCCAAGCCGAGAGTGAAAATAGGAATTTGCGGCCAGGCGCCTTCGGATTATCCCGAATTCGTCGAGTTTCTGGTAAGGCGGGGGATAGACAGCATCTCTTTAAATCCGGATTCGGTTTTAAAGATGACTTTGAAAGTTTTGGAAATCGAGAAGCGTTTGAAGAGGTAATTATCAAATGGGTGTTCTTTATATAGTCGCCACGCCGATTGGAAATTTAAGCGACATAACTTTCAGGGCTTTGGAAGTTTTAAAATCGGCTGATTTTGTCGTCGCCGAGGACACAAGGGTAACCCAGAAACTCCTAAGTCATTATTCGATTTCCAAACCGCTGATTTCTTACCATAAATATTCCGAGAATGCGAAAATAGCCGAAATTAAAAATCTGCTTGCTCAAGGGAAAAAATTGGCGCTTGTCTCCGATGCCGGCACGCCGGGCATAAGCGATCCGGGAGAATTTTTAATCAAAAAAATAACCGAAGAGATTTCGGGAATCCAAATTATTCCAATTCCCGGCCCGTCGGCTTTGATTGCCGCCGCTTCGGTTTGCGGTTTCGCGATGGATAAGTTTTTGTTTTTGGGCTATCCGCCGCTAAAAAAGAAGAAAACTTTTTGGGCCCAGGCTAAAAATTCATCCTGTCCTTTCATCATTTACGAAGCGCCCCACCATATTTTAAAAACGCTAAAAGAACTGGAAGCGGCTGTCGGCGACGAGCGGGAAATTTTTATCGCAAAAGAGCTGACGAAAATTTTCGAAAGATTTTACCGCGGCAAAATTAATGAGGTTATGGAGATATTGGAAAAAGACCCGAAAAGCTCGAAAGGGGAATATGTCGTCGTCGTTAATAAATCCGATTTTTAGCTTATATTTTGTTATAATAAACCAATAACAATGAAATTGTATTCCGCTCAAGACGGACAAACCACAGCCATGCTTAATAAGTTTTCTTTGCGTTCCTCATTCACCCTTATCGAACTCTTAATTGTCATTGCTATTTTGGTGATTTTGTCGTCTGTCGTTGTTCTAGTCCTTAATCCCAGCGAATTGATTGCGCAGACAAAGGATTCCCAAAGAATGTCCGATTTGGCTAATCTTAATTTAGACATCAATTTTTACCTTAAGAGTAGCGCGGGGCGGGGAGCATTTTCGGGCACCTCCAGCGTAATTTACGTTTCCCTTCCCGATACCGCTTCTTCCACCTGCGGAGACCTGGGACTTCCCGCCCTTCCTTCCGGATACTCTTATAATTGCGTTTCGACAACCAGCCTAAAAAATATAAATGGAACGGGCTGGATACCCATTAAACTGGCTTCCACTTCGGGCGGAGCTCCGATAGGGAATTTGCCCGTCGATCCCGTCAACTCCACGTCTTCGGGATTTTATTACACTTACGCTTCCGACGGCAGCGGCAATTTTGAAATGACGGCAGTTATGGAATCGATAAAATATTCTCCTCAGGAAGCCAAAGACGGCGGACCGGTCAACTTTATGTACGAAGAGGGAAACAAACTTACCCTTTCGCCGTTTATCAGGGGAATAGTCGGCATCTGGAATTTCGACGGAAACGGAAACGATTTATCGGGGCAAGGCAATAATTTCACAGCCAGCGGCGTGCCTTTGCCGTCGTTCGTAAACGGCGTCACAGGAGACGCTTATTCGTTTATCGGCGACAGTTATCTTTATGCCTCTTCAACTGCCAGCACGACACCGCTGGGAGCTTCTCCTCGGACTCTCGGAATTTGGATGTATCCATTAGCCGTGCCGCCATCAGATTATATCGGGATGGCGTATGGAACGGCCACCTCGGACCAGGCTTTTGCCATCGGAGCTTACTCTTATTCGCCAAGTAAGGGTACTACTTACGCGGCGCCCGCTCTTCTTGTCGATAATGACGACTTAAACTCAACCACTCTTCTTCCCCTTAACCAATGGTCTTTTCTTGTCGGAACTTGGGATGGTGCAAGCCTTAATATTTATCTCAACGGCCAATCAGTTGGAACAAGAATACCTTCCGGCGCGATTAACACAACGATTACTATTCCATTGGAAGTCGGCGGATCGCCGGAGACCGTAGGATATTATATGAATGGCTATCTGGACGAGCCTTTTATTTTGAATTACGCTCTTTCCGCTTCGCAAATCCAGAATATTTACAATGCCGAAAAACCGCAATAAATAAGACGCTGATTTATACGGATAAAGTCGGATTAATACAGATAATTATATGGCATCCTATTTTCAATCGTGTCGATAGACGTTAATTTATAAAATTATGGGATTTTACGCGATCATTTATTCTTTATTTTCCGGGTTGGCTTTCTCTTTTGCTTTGCCGCCAAAAGCATTACCGGGTTTGGAGTGGATAGCTTTTATTCCTTTTTTGGGAATTCTTTTATTCAATCTTAAAACCAAGAGGGATTATTTTATTTTGGGATTCTTAAGCGGTTTAGTGGCGATGGGACGCTATCTTTTTTGGTTTCTGAATTCCGCGCCGCTTGATTGGGTCGGGATATTCAGTTTTTTTTGGAGCGCGGCCATCGTTGGTTTTATTTGGCTGCTGACAATCGCTTATTTTGCTTTTTGGTTCGGGCTGTTTATTTTGTTCATAAAATACTTTAAAAGCGGAAAGATTTTGGATGTTTTCTTGATTTCCCTTTCCTGGCCGGTTTTTGAATTATTAAGGACATTCTTTTATTCGTTTTATCCGCCGGTCATCGGCAAAGGAAATATTATCGGCAGCCATATGGCGTTGGGAATTTTCGGATATTCCCTGGCGGATTATCCTTCTTTGAGGCAGTGGGCGGCTATCGGCGGCGATTATTTTTTGAGTTTTATTTTGGTTTTAGTTAACGCCGCCATTTTTTATCTTTTAAATTTGTCGGTTAAAAATAAAAAATTAATTGCCGAAAATTCAAAGTTGTTTTTGAAAAGATACTACCCCAGCCTTTTTTCGGTTTTATTGATTATCGCCGTTGCTTTAATAATTTTTATCGGTGGCGGAAGATATTTGGTTGGAAAATATATTACTCCAAGCGCCAAAATAAATACCGCTGCTGTCCAGCTTAATTTTCCGTCGGAAGTCTGGTCCTCTTTTAATTATCCCCAAACGGTCTTTTCGGAAATTAAAGGAATGCTTGACGGAATTTTTTCCCAAAAACCGCTGGTTGATTTAATCGTCACTCCCGAAGGCGCGGATTTTACGCGGTTTTCGGGCATAAGCCTGAAAAATATCCAAGGCCTTCTGGGTTCGGAACGTTATAGGGTGATTATTGACGGTTCTTACGGGGGAGCGGGCCGGGATAAAAATAATCTGGCCGTCTTCGATAACAGCCAGGGATTCTTAGGGACTTACGCCAAGAGGTTTTTAATGCCTTTGGGGGAATATTTGCCGGCGGCGATTGAATATCCGATTTTGGTCTTATTTCCTCATTGGATGGCCGATTTCGGCTATAGATGGTATTTGCCGGGCAGCCAATCCGGAATTTTCCAGGTTGAATTCGGCAAGATTGGCGCTTTGGCTTGCTCGGAAATTATTTCTCCGGAGCTTATCCGGGAAGAAGCGAACCTTGGCGCCCAAATTATCGCTTATTCGGTTTCGGATTCCATTTTCAGGGGGTCGGAAGAGCTCCAAGCCCAGAATTTGGCGATGGCCCAAATCCGGGCCGCCGAGACGCGCCGCTCCATAGTTTACGCTTCAAACGGCGAGAGGTCGTTTATTATCGGCCCGTCGGGAGATATTTTATGGCTGGCCGGCAAACTGGATTCCCAAAGCGGATACGCAGACGCTCCACTCAATTCGGATTTGACGCCCTACGATCGCTTCGGCGATTGGTTTGTTTATTTCAGCGCTCTTATTCTGGTTTTATGGCAATTATTAAAGAGTTTGGCGGAAAAATGGAAGACAAGATATCGACGCCATTTAAATTAGGCTTAGTTGTTGCTAAAATTAACAAGTGAGAATAAAATTGGCATTTTTGATTTTTGCTTTATTGGTTTCTTTTGTCGCCGCTAATTCCAGTTTTGCCGCTTCGGGTAATTACGAGTCGCTCCAGGCGGCTTATTATCAGGCGCTCCAGCAATTAGTCGTTTTGTTGCAGGAGCAGGTAAGTATTCTTTCTCAAAAGGTTCAAAGCACCTCCTCGGCCAGCTCGGAGCAAGTTTCTCCCGGCGCGGACGCCGCCGCTTTCGCAACTTCGTCGCCCGCAGCCGACTCTTCTTCTTCGGTTCCGATAAATAATTATTCCGGTTCCTTGTTCAATTATTACCCGACCTGGCATCTTAATCCCGGCAGCTGCTTCCCTTCTTTGTATTGATATGGAAGATAAACCTATTTTAAAAGTAAAAAATTTAAGCGTTTCTTTGGACAATCAAATTATTTTGAATGATGTTTCTTTTGAGGTCCATCCCAAAGAAGCCATTTCCATCGTCGGCCCAAACGGGGCGGGAAAATCAATGCTCTTAAAAACGATAGTCGGCATCGTAAAACCCTCTGGGGGGACGGTTGAAATCGCTCCCGGGACAAAAATCGGCTATTTGCCGCAGCGGTTCAGCGTCGATAAATATCTGCCAATGAAAGTTGGAGAATTTTTAAAGTTAAAGCCGAATGTGACCGATGGACAGATAAAAGAAGCGATAAAAGAATTAAGCCTCGAGCCTAATTTTTTGGAAAAACCCTTGGCGACTCTTTCGGGAGGGGAGACGCAAAAAGCCTTGATAGCTTGGATTATTGCTGACAAGCCTGACCTGGCGCTTTTCGACGAACCGACGGAAAACGTCGATATCGCCGGCCAGCAGTCGATTTACCAGCTGCTCCACAGCCTTCAGAAAGACCTCGGCTTATCCATAGTTTTGGTTTCCCACGATTTAAATGTAGTTTATAAATATGCCCACCACGTCGTTTGCTTAAACCAGAAAATGCTTTGCGAGGGGACGCCTATAGAAGTTTTAACTCCCGAATTATTAAAGAGTCTTTACGGCGAACACGCGCTTTTCGAACACCATCATTTTGGCGAGCATCACCATCACGAAGATTATCACGAAGAGGAAAATAATCATCATGGCCATCAATTATAATCTGATAATAATTTTAGTTTCGGCGGCTTTCGTCGCTATTGCCAGCGGCCTAGTTTCCTCATTTTTGGTTTTAAGGAGGATGACCCTGGTTTCCGACGCCTTAAGTCACGTGGCTTTGCCGGGCATTGCCCTAGGAATTATTTTTAAATTCCAGCCGATAATCGGAGGCCTTTTGTTTTTATTTATAGGTATCCTGATAATTTGGCGCCTTGAATTCCAGACCAAATTGGTTGCGGAATCTTTGACGGGAGTGGTTTTCACCACCGCTTTAGCTATCGGCTCGCTAATGGCTTCGGAGACCGACTTGCTCGAAGCGTTTTTCGGCAATATAAGCAATATTACTTTGAGTCAGATGGCAGTCCAGGCCGTTTTGGCTTTGGTCGTAATTTTCATCGCCCTTAAATATTTAAAAAGAATCGTCCTTTTTTCTATCGCGCCCGACCTTTCTTATTCGGTCGGCCTGTCCAATCGGAAAATCGAACTGATGCTTCTCTTGATTTTGGCGCTAACGATGTCCATCGGCATAAGTTTCGTCGGCGTTTTACTGATGAGCTCGCTTTTGATTATTCCGGCCGTGACGGCGCGGCAACTGGTCGCTTCTTTCAAGGGCTTTGTTGCTTTAAGCGTTATTCTGGCTTTGGTTGATTTGCTCGGCGGCATTATTTTGTCGGTGATATTCAAAATCCAGCCGGGCGTCGCCACGACTCTCATCGGTTCGGCTATTTTCGCGCTTAGCCTGATAGTTCCGAAGAGAGCGTAAAAAATTGCCTTGTATTAACTAGTCGCTCGGCTTACCCTAAAATAATGCTTGTTTTTATAGATGATTCTGGTGATCCAGGATTTAAATTTAAAAAAGGTTCAACGGGCAACTTTGTTATCGCGCTTATTATCTTTGATGATAATTTAGAGGCAGAAAAAACAGCCGTAGCGATTAAAGAATTAAGACGGGAACTAAATTTTCCAGATAATACAGAATTTAAATTCACTAAATCGAGCGAAAAAACTCGCATAAAATTTCTCCAGACGGTCAATGTTTTTAATTTTAAAATAAGAAGCTTAGTCGTGGATAAAAGCAAAATAAGAAGTGACGAGCTAAAAAACAACAAAGAGTCTTTTTATGGTTATTTTATTAAAACTGCATTAAAGTATAGCGGTAGTTCAATTTATCAAGCAAGTATTAAAATAGACGGAAGCGGCGACAGAGAGTTTAGAAAAAGTTTTATGTCGTACTTGCGTAGAGAATTAAATTCTAAGCAAAAGAAAATTATTAAAAAATGCAGATTAGTTGATTCAAAAGGAAATGTATTAATACAGATGGCAGATATGATAGCGGGAAGCATAAGGAGATGCGGCAATACTGAAAAAAGTGACGCAAATATTTATAAAACAATAATTAAGAACCACATAGAAGACGAGTGGCCTTTTCGATAAACAAAAAATAGCCCCGAAAGGCTATTTCCAACCACGTTCCTATCCTGGTTGTCCCAGGCACGCCACCGTCCGGCGACAGTTCGGAATACAGGTCTTTGTATTTTTAATATAGCATATTTTTTAAAATAAACAATGATATGCGGCTGTGGATAACTGAATTGTCGCAGAGGTTGGGGTGATAGCAGAGATGTCGGGCGAGTCATTATTTCTTATCGTCTCCAAAGAATTCATTCACTCCGCCTTCGGCGGAAAAAGTTCGTTTAAATTTCTAATGGGGCTTGCCATTAATAAAAAAATAATTATTATTAAAATCATAGTCCTATTTTTAAATATAAGTCGGACTTGGACTCCCCCCATAACTCAATGGTAGAGTAACTGCCTTTTAAGCAGGAAGTTGGAGGTTCGAGTCCTCCTGGGGGGACTCGAACGTCGGAGCTAAAATTTTCACTAGAAAATTTTAGTGAGACGGTGCCCAGACCTTAAGCGAGCGACGGCGAGCGCGAGAGTCGCGGGCGAGTCCTCCTGGGGGGACTCGAAAAAAACAAACAATGAAAAAATATGCTCCATTAATTTTTATCATAATTATTCTGGTGGCTGTTGCCGGCGGATTTTTTATTTATCCTAGATTTATCGGCGCCAGTTTCCAGCCCTGGCGGCTTGGCCTGGATTTAGTCGGAGGTTCCCACTTGGTTTACGAAGTGGATCTCTCTAAAGTTGCCGCGGCCGATGTCGACTCGGTAATGAGCGGATTGCGGGATGTCATCGAAAAGAGGGTGAATCTTTTCGGCGTAAGCGAGCCTCAGGTTTATACGGCGCAAAGCGGCAGTTCCCATCAGCTTGTCGTCGAATTGGCGGGCATCAAGGACGTCAACGAAGCTATCAACCAAATCGGCCAAACGCCGCTCCTGGATTTTCGCTTGGTTCAGCAAAACGGAACAAGCTCGGTGGATTTTATTCCGACCGGCTTGACGGGCCAATATTTGACCGGCGCCCAGCTCAGCTTCGACCAGACCACCCAGGCTCCGCAGGTTTCTTTCAACCTGAACGGCCAGGGCGCCAAACTGTTCGATGACCTTACGAAAAATAACATCGGCAAGCCCCTTTGTATTTTTGTGGATGGCAATTTCATTATTTCCGACAACGAAAATGACAGCTGTCCCAGAATCAGCGGCGAAATTCCGGACGGCAAAGCGGTTATCACCGGCAATTTTGACATCAATACGGTCAAATCTCTCGTTGCCCGGTTTAACGCCGGAGCTTTGCCGGCGCCGATTAAACTGATAAGCCAACAGACTATCAGCCCGAATTTGGGGGCTGATTCTCTTAAGAAAGCGATTTTTGCCGGCATTATCGGCACTCTTTTGGTGATGGCTTTTATGATAATTTATTACCGCCTACTCGGAGTTTTTGCGGTGATGGCTTTGATTTTCTATATTATTTTCACTTTGTCGATTTTCAAAATTATTCCGGTGACAATGAGCTTGTCGGGATTGGCCGGCTTTATTCTGACTATCGGTATGGCTGTCGATGCTAATGTTTTAATATTTGAAAGGACAAAGGAAGAGCTGAAAAAAGGGCTTTCGCGCCACGCCGCGATTGATGAAGGATTTCGGCGCGCCTGGCCATCCATCCGGGACTCTAATGTCAGTACCATCATAACTGCCGTCATTCTTTATTTCTTTACTTCGAGTTTCGTTCAGGGATTCGCTCTGACGCTCTTATTGGGTGTTATAATCAGTATGTTCAGCGCTATTACTGTCACTGAAACTTTTTTGCGGGTTTTCCTAAAAGATAAACCTAAAAAATAATAAAATGAATATTAATATCATCGGCCACAAAAAAATATTTTTGACAATCAGCGGTATTTTGGTAGTAGCGGCGGTTGTTTTGATGATCGTTTTTGGTTTTCATGAGGGGATAGATTTTACCGGCGGCGCCCTTTGGCAGTTCAGAATTACGCCCCCTCCTTCAATTGCCGAGATTCAGGATTTCTTCGCTAGTAAATTTGGCGTTTCGGAAACGATTGTCAATTTCGACCCGTCGAGCCAAAGTTTCCTGGTCAGGATGCCTCTGACTCCCGAAGACGCGCATCACCAGTATGCCGCTTCGCTTGTCAGTCAGTATCCGAGTTTTGCGGAAGAGAGCTTCTAGTCGGTCGGCCCGTCGGTAAGCGGCCAGCTGAGGCAGAATTCGCTGATTGCCATACTTTTGGTTTTGGTCGGTATTTCGCTTTACGTCGCTTTCGCTTTCCGGAAAGTTTCCCGCCCAATCAGTTCCTGGAAATACGGAATCATCACTCTTGTAACGCTGTTCCACGACGTTTCTATTCCGGCCGGATTTCTGGTTGTTCTGGGAAAGCTCAAGGGGGTTGAAATAGACACTAATTCCCTGGTGGCGCTTCTTGTTATAATGGGCTTTTCCGTTCACGATACGATTGTTGTTTTTGACAGGATAAGGGAAAACCTTTTGCTCGACCGCGGCCGGAGCGATTTCGGAACCGTCATAAACAACAGCGTCAACCAAACAATGGCTCGCTCTATAAACACCTCCTTAACCCTGTTTTTGGTGCTGATTGCCCTGTTTATTTTCGGGCCGATAACTTTAAAATACTTCATTTTGACTCTTCTTATCGGAACGATAGCCGGAGCGTATTCTTCCATTTTCGTGGCTTCGCCGCTTCTTCAGGTCTGGCAAAAATTCAGCGAACGTCGACGCTAGAATTAAAAGACTTGACAAATATAAGCGGG
>JAVHRF010000061.1:0-3731 GCA_036171515.1 Minisyncoccota bacterium
ACAAGATGTAGCTATTTCTTGTTTAGGTGACTTAATTAAAAATAATCGAAAACAAAACAAATTGCCAAATTGGATTTGGTTGAATTAGCCAATATAGGTTTCATTATATACGCTCATTTAAATTAGTCAAGTGGATAAGTCGTTAATCACCGGCCCAGGTACTTTGCCTCGTTTTTCTGCTGCTCCGCGTAATTTTCGGCAAAAATTATCTTGCCGGTTTTGGGGTCGCTTAAATAATACCAGTAAGGCGAATCTTTCGGATTCATTGCCGCATCAATCGCCGACAAGCCCGGATTGGAAATAGGGGCCGGAGGCAGGCCGGCGTTAAGATAAGTGTTATACGGCGATTGGATTTTCATGTCCGACGCTTTTATGGGATAGCAGTCTTTATAAGAAATATTTAAGATTTGCTCTTTAGCGTAGCAAATCGTGGCGTCTATCTGGAGAGGCATATGGCTTTTCAGCCGCTTCTTTAAAATTCCGGCAATAATAACCCGGCTTTGGTAATCGGCCGCTTCTTTTTCAACCAAAGAAGCAAGAATCAAATTTTCTTTGAAATTATTCTTGTCCTGGTTCAGCGCGGCCAAAGCTTTTTGGTTAAAATCGGCCAGTAATTTTCCGACAACTGCGCCGGCGCTTGAGCCGATAAAAAAATTATAAGTATCGGGAAAAAGATACCCTTCCAAATTCTGGCTGCTTGAACTATTTAAAATATTTTTTTGATAATTAATCAGGGCTCCGCCGCGCAGAACTTGGGCACCGCTCAAGATGGCGTCTATTTCCGCCAGGTCGCTTCCTTCCGGAATGACTACCGACACTTCCTTCTGGCTCCCTGACGTTAGAATTCCGATGATTTTCCAGCCGCTTAAACCGGCGTTAAGCTCGTAATCCCCCGGCTTGAACTCCCCCGCCCTTCCCTCAAGCGCCGCCAAAATTTCAAAAGCCAAAGCCGAGCGAATAAGATTTTGATTTTTTAAATCGGCTACAATCGCGCCGAATCTTTCCCCTCCCTGGATATGAAAATCGGCCTTAGAGGCGTTGGCAGAATTGACCGCTCTAAGCGAAAGCAAAAAAATGGCAGTTAATATCAGCGCCGCTAATGAAAAGCTTATTATTACAATTTTTTGATTAAAATTTTTGGGCAATCGAGTTGATTATAGATATTAAGAAAAAGAGCGTCAATAGGCTGGAGCCTCCATAGCTGAAAAGCGGAAAGGTTACTCCCACGACCGGCAAAAGCCCCAGTTCCGAACCGATATTCAAAAAGAATTGGAGGGCCAAAACCATTACCATGCCCAAGCAGATAAATTTCTCGAAATTCTGGTCGGATTTAAGGCCGACTCCCAAAATTTGGAAAATCAAATAAGCGAAAACAAAAATCAGGAATAATCCGCCGAGAGCGCCCCATTGTTCGACGAAAGCCGCGAAGATAAAGTCCCCCTGCGCCTCAGGCAGGAATCCGAGCTTAACTTGCGGGCCCTGGTTGTAACCTTTTCCGAAAAGCCCGGCTGAGCCGATGGCGATTCTCGACTGGTTAACGTTGTAATTATAAGTCAAAGAGTTTTGGCCGGGATGCAGAAAACTGACCACCCTTTCTCTCTGGTAATCTTTTAAAAACGCCGTCCAGATGACCGCGGCCGCCACGATAAATATAAAAATAAAAGCGACCACTCTTTTGAAAGACAACCCACTGATAAGGAGAAAGCCGAACCAGATGCCCAAAAGGACGAAGGCGGCGCCAAAATCTGGCTCGATAAAAATCAAAGCCGCCGGCAAAACGAATATCAAAAAAGACTGCCCGATGGTTTTAAGGTGGTTGATTTTAAAATGCCTCCGGCTGAAATATTCGGCGTAAACCAATATCAGAGCTATCTTCGCCAGTTCCGCCGGCTGGAGAGTCAAGGGTCCGACAACCAGCCAGCCGTGGATGTGCCTGATAAGCGGGCTAAAGAGGTAAACAAAAGCCAGGAGCAAATTGACGAAGGCATAAAATCCCCAAATCAGCCAGCCATAATTCAAAATTAAATGCCAATCGAAAAACAAGAAAAATATAATCATGGCGAATCCCAAAGCAAACCATACTAATTGGGAATAAAAAAAATACGCCGAGACGCCGCTTAAAGCCAAAAGGCTGAGAAAGCCGACGACAAGAACCGGTAAAATTATTTTTTTCACTGCGACGGAGGAATATCGACAAAAACTTTGGTCGCCTGGATGTTCAAATTTTTTATTTCCGGATGGCTGACCGTAAAAGGAACGCTCTGAAGCAGAGGCAAATTGTTTATTTCGGTCTGGGAAGCTCCGGCGGCCAATCCGGAAACATCGTAAAAAATCGCGAAGATGTCCGCCTGGCTTATTAAAAAGCCGCTGTTGTTAAATAGATAGCCGGAAGTTTTTATGCCCGATGTGGTCGTGGCGGTTATTTGATTCTGGATTTGGACCGAAAAATCTTTGAAGTTGTCGGCTGTCCGCCAGTCGGGATTGCTTAAGGTCAGTTCCGCGCGGCTAAGATTATTAACGCTTGGCACTTGGATGTCGGGAGCCAAAATATATTTTGTTTTTCCCGGATAAATATATGAACTGCCGCTCGAAGAGGCCGCCTCGTTCCCTTTATTGTCGTAAACGTTAAAAACGTAATTAAATTTAAAAGCGCCGAATCCGGGATTGGAATTTTGAATTTGAGCCAGCAAAGACACGCCCGAACCGTCGAGCGGCAAAATTTTAACCTGGCCGATTTCCTGAAGGGGCGCGAGATTGAAAGTGCATGGAGCGCAGGGGCCGCCGCAATCGACTCCCGTCTCGCCTTCGTTCTGGATATTATCGAAACAGCTCGGTGCCGGCTTGAACATCAGATAGATTCCGTAAACCAGCAAGGATAAGATAACCAGATAAAAAATCCCGTAAAAAAATTGTTTTGACCTTCTACTAGCCATATTATTTAGAATAAGAAAACGGTGATTCAAAATCAAATAAAAAAAGCTCCCGAAAACCCGGGAGCTTGTGAAGTTAATAACTATTTAAAACCTCTCTGCTTTCGCGCAATCATTGCCTGAACTTGTTTCCACGGCATATGGCCTACGTGCCATCCGCCGCAAAAATCACACTTGTAAGAATGCACTCTTTCTCCTTTGTATTTCCAAAGGTTATGCACAGCTATGTCAGCCAATTCTTTAGATTCGTATCGCTTCTTGCGCTTGCAAGCTCTTCGCCTCAATCCTCTTTTGCTGGCCATTTAAACCTCCTTTAGGTTTTATAATAACTTTAAATTACTACCTATAGTATATCAGAAATAATTATAAAAGTCAAGCCTAAATAAAAAACGCGCTTTTGTATGCTGGCGTACTCTACTTTCCCGACCTCCGAAGAAGCAAGTATCATCGAGTTTGCGCGCTTTCACTTCTCTGTTCGGAATGGGAAGAGGTGGAGCACGCGCAAATAAAACACCAGCAAACAAAAACACGCTTTATTCGCAATCAAAACAACAGGAATTATTTAACTAAAATTTTGCAGTTTTCCGCGTTTAGTCCGCGTGTTCCGCGGCCAAAGCGAAAAGCATTGGCAAAGTAATTTACCTGGTAGTAAACAGAATTGGTATGGTTCATTAGTACTCCTTGGCTAAAGCGCTTACGCGCCGTACACCTAGAGCCTATCAAGGTCGTAGTCTCCGACCGAACCAATACCTAATCTTGGGGTAGGCTTCGCGCTTAGATGCTTTCAGCGCTTATCCCTTC
>JAVHRF010000062.1:0-3712 GCA_036171515.1 Minisyncoccota bacterium
TTATATTAATTATAAGTTTACCCTCCTATATTTTCAAATAAAACAATCGGGTAAATATAGTCGGGTCTTTTGAGAGCGGGCCGAAAATTGACTCGAGCTGGATAGCTTGGTATTCTAAGATTAGAATTTTGAGATTTTAAAAATGGAGGAACTATGCTAAAAGTATTGAATCCTAAGCTTCTCGGTCCCGAAGCGACAAAACTGAAAAATTTCTTGGAAGAAAATATGGTCAAGCAGAGAATGGCGATTAATAAGATCGCCGGAGCCTACAACCTTTACCTTTCGCCTTTAAGAAATATTCATCCGCGGCCGATATTTCCGGGGTTTTTTACCGGTCCCAGCGGCGTCGGCAAAACGCTGCTCGCGCAGCTATTGGCTGAATATTTCTACGGCAAAAGAGACGCGTTTATAAAGGTTGATTGTCCGAATTATTCCCGGGAGCACGAATTATCCCAGTTGATTGGCGCGCCAGCCGGTTATATAGGCCACTACGACCCGGAAACCGGCGAAGGGACGCCGCCGATTCTTTCGCAGAATAACATCGAAAAGTTTTTTGTCGAAAAAACGATGAATACGAAAGAAGGTAAAAGGCTTAAGGAGTGGCAAGACAAGCTTAACGCGGAAATCAGAGCGGCGAAGGAAAGCAGAAATATGGCGGCGCTGATTAGTCTGGGAATCGAATGGTCAAAATTCAATTCTGAAGTCACTAAGTTTTGGGCTAATGCCAATTACGACGAAAACGGAAAAAGAACAAAGCCGATTTCCATTATTCTTTTTGACGAAATAGACAAGGCGAGTCCCTCGCTTCATAATTTCTTGCTTCCAGTGCTTGATTCCGGCGAAACAACCCTAAAAGACAATGAAAGCGTAAGCTTTTTGGCGTCGTTTATAATAATGACTTCCAACGCCGGCTCAAGAGAACAGGCGAAGAATACCATAGGGTTTGCGACCTCAAAAGATGACTCCAAAAAAGATACGTTCCATATCGCCCAGGAAGAGCTAAAAAGAATGTTCAGGCCGGAATTTATCGGAAGGATTAAAGAAAATATCGTTTATTTCGAAAATCTTGACCATGACGATATGATGCGAATTTTAGGGTCGAATCTGACGGTTATGCATAATCAGTTATTAGAAGCAAAATTTCCGATACTGGTTATTATTCCGGATAACGTCAAAGAGTATATTCTTAAAGAAGCTACCGACCATCCAGAGTATGGCGCCAGAATGATAAGTCAAAAGCTGGAAGACCTGATTCGCCAGCCCCTGGCTAATTTGATAGCCAGCGGCCAGGTAATAAAAAAGGACAAAATCGTAGTTTCTCTCGGCGAGAAAAAAGAAAACGACAAGTATGAAATAAAATTTACGAAAATTTAAGCGTTCCCCGCTCTATGCCGAGCGGGGATTTTTTATCTAAAAAGCTTTTTGTTCGCAACCGGATCTACCTCGATTAACGGCGAATAAATTTATTAATTTTAAAAAACGCTTCCTTTTTATTTTTTACCCAAAAAATTCCGGGGTCGCGGTTGAACCAGGTCATTTGCCTTTTGGCATACGATAAAATTTCTTTTTCCAGCTGGCCGAGCATTTCTTTTTTGGAAATCACTCCCCTTAAATATCTGGAAATAAATCGGTATTCCAGGCCGAAATCGTCGAGCTTTTTCCAGCTGACTCCCTGGCTGTGGAGCCTTTGAATTTCGGCGAGCATTCCCGTTTTAATTCTTTTTTCCAGCCTTTTGGAAATCAATTTTTTCAATTCCGCCGGCTTCCTGGCGATGCCGATTTTGACAACTTCGTAAGGCGAAGATTTTTTAAGCGGCAGGACGGCTTTTTTGGTTGCGAATACGATTTCAAGCGCCCTGATTAGCCGCCGTTTATTAAAGCGGTCGATGTTTTTCGCCCTGTTTGGGTCGAGTTTTTTGAGGCGCCTAAAAAGTTCGGCAGCCGACTCCCTCTCCAGTTTTTTTCTTAATTTAGCGTCGGGCGGAATTTCGGGAAATTTATAATCGTAAATTAAGGCGTCGATATAAAATCCGGTGCCGCCGCAGACAATTGGGATTTTTCCTTTAGCCAGTATTTTTTTAACGGCAAGTTTGGCGAGTTTTTGGTGCCGGGCGGCAGTAAATGGCCGCTGATTTTCCGGAGACGCGACATCCAGAAGATAATGGGGAACGCCTTTCGTTTCTTTTTTAGTTATTTTTCCAGAGCCGATATCCATCCCTTTGTAAACCTGGCGGGAGTCGGCGGAAATTATCTCCGCGCCTTTAATGCCGAACTTTTTTTGAGACCGTTTCGAGCTTAACTCAAGGGCGATTTCAACGGCCAAGTCGGATTTGCCCGAAGCGGTCGGGCCGAGAATGACGATAATTTTCGGTTTTTCAGCCCCATTAGAAATTTTAATCGGCATAAATTTAATCCGATATTTATTATTCTTCACGGAAAAATTGTCTCAAATATAATTTGATTATAATCTTCAACGAGGTAAACCATCTAAAACCAAGCCGGAAAAATTAGATATTTTCCGCTTTCTTTTCTTTCAGAAAAGCGCGCCATTTTTCCAGGAATTCCAAAAATACCTGGAAAGGAGTGTCAATAAGGACGTTCAGGAAAATAATCACGGCGTTGTACCTTGAAAGCTGCCCCGCCAGCCAGTGGCCTATTTTAACTATGGGCAGAGAAATCAAGTCGATAAGAAAATTCCAGAAATTTTCTTTTTTCTCGACGATTTCCAGCTCTTTGGCGCGGTCCCTGATTTTGACTCCGGCAAAAGAGATGAGGCAGACGAAGAAAATAAAGACTACCTGCGAGAAAACGCTGAAATGCAGCCTTCTTAAGGCGGCGATAATCAGCCCGAAAGTCAGGAAAAAAGTCAGGATATAAACCAGGTAAATTATGAAATTGGTTATGACGCTTCTCTTCCTTGGCGCTTTGATTTGGTAATGGTCTTCTTTTTCGCGTCGGTAGGCTATTTTAATTCCTTCGATAATCGCCTCCTGCCGGTTGTCTTTTCCGGGAGCTTTGATTGTCGCCACTAAAAGAAGCATCAAAAGGGGAGGAATGAGGATGTTGATGGCCAGAGAAAAATAGCTGAACTTTCCGGCGACGTATTTATCGAAAGGTATCTCGAGCGCGATAACCAAAAGGATTTTGGAGATAAAAATCGAAAGAGTAGCGTAGATGGCGGCCCTTTTTACCCTTCCTTTTATTATTTTCTCCCTTTTATCGTAGGCGGCGCCCAGCGCGCTTTCCAGATTTTCGGGATTTTTTAAAAGTTCTTCGGCTTTTTGGGGTTCCTGGGAAATAACATCCCCCAAAATCAGATAAGGGGCGTCGTATTTTTCGCAAATGGCGTAAAATTTTTTGGCTGCCGGATGGTTCAGCTGCTTATTAATATTTTCCCAAATAAAGTAAATATTTTTGGCGATATTTTCTAGTTGTCCGCTTCCGAGGTTGTCCCAATCGGGGTATTGCGTTTTTATTATGTTATAGCTGATAAGCGGCTGGTCGAATTTGAACAGCGCTTTTTGCGTGGCGATGTAAATCTGGATGTTTTTTTCCGTTTCGTTCAGTTTATAATAAGCGGTTCCTTCGGGGGGCAGTTCTATTTTGCCGACCATCGACTGGAACATGTAGCCGATAAGGGCGTTTTGTTTAAGCGGCGGGTCGAGGATTTATTCGATTTCGCAGGCGGCCACCTACAAGAGCCAGCGGCCGA
>JAVHRF010000063.1:0-3524 GCA_036171515.1 Minisyncoccota bacterium
TATTTTTTTAACTCAATTTTTTTTTCAGCTGACCCTTTGTTTTTCTAGCTGTAATAATTAATCCTCTTGCAAATTTGACAGCGCAGCCGAATTAACTGGGTTTTTGCTTTTGTTTTAGCCATAATAATTATTAACTAATAACTTGTAACTATTAACTTATAACGCAGAATCCGTAACTTTTCAAGTTTTTATAAAAATATCCGTTACTGGTTACGAATTGCTTGTTAAAAGTTAATTTTGAGCCAGAGGGGAGAATCGGACTCCCGACCTCTTTCTTACCAAGAAAGCGTTCTACCACTGAACTACTCTGGCATAAAACACGCTTAGCCGCTCCGCCTCCGGCAAAATTTTTCCGGCAAGCAGCTGAGCCGGAGAGAGGATTTGAACCTCCAACCTATGCTTTACAAAAGCATTGCTCTGCCGTTGAGCTACTCCGGCAATAAAATATTTATTTATTGCAGTTTATCATAATCCATCGAAAAATCAATAAAATTTTTGTAATAACCCTGTTTTTATTATAAAATCATAAAAACAATGCCACGATTTGTTCATCTCCACACTCATTCCCACTATTCCCTTCTTGACGGCCTGGCGAAAATCGACCAGCTGATAGCGCAGGCCCAAAAAAACGGAATGGACGCTTTGGCGCTGACCGACCACGGCAACCTTTACGGCGCCATCGAGTTTTACAAAAAAGCCAAGAAAGCCGGCTTAAAACCGATTTTAGGAATAGAAGCTTATCTCGCTCCCCACGACAGATTTTCCAAGGAAGCAGACCAGCGTTATTTTCATATCACGCTTCTGGCGAAAAACTTAACCGGCTGGAAAAACCTTATCCAGCTTTCGACCAAGTCTTTTTTGGAAGGGTTTTATTATAAGCCGAGAATCGACAAAGACCTGCTAAAAGAATACCACGAAGGGATAATCGCCCTCTCGGGCTGTTTAGGCGGCGAAATAAGCAGCCTTATTGTGACCAACCGGTACGACGAAGCGAAAGAAAAGGCGCTTGAGTACCGCGACATTTTCGGCCCGGAAAATTTTTACCTGGAAATCGGCTATCATCCGAAAATAACCGAGACGGAAAAAATAAAAGAAACTATTCCCAAGCTTTCCAAAGAAACCGGCATTCCGATGGTCGCCACTTACGACATCCACTACGCCAAGCCGGAAGACGCGGAATACCACGATATTCTTCTGGCAATCCAAACCGGCAACAAACTGACCGACGACGACCGCCTCACCCTGAAAGCGGACGATTTTTCGATGGCTTCCGGAGAAAGAATGGCCGAACTCTTTAAAGATTTGCCGGAAGCTATTTCCAACACCGGGAAAATAGCCGACCAGTGCAACGTGGAAATAGAGCTCAACAAAATCCACTTGCCCAGCTTTCCCGTCCCTGAAGGCGAAACGGCCAACTCCTATCTCCGGAAAACAATAGACGAAAACATAAAAAATAATTTTTCCGCCGAAGAACAGACCGAGGAATTCAAAACCCGACTTGAATATGAAATGGACGTAATAAAAAAGACCGGATTCGCCGATTACTTCCTGATTGTTTCCGACCTCATCAATTGGGCGAAAAGCCATGGCGTCGCCGTCGGGCCGGGACGGGGTTCGGCCGCCGGCAGTTTAATTTCTTACGTCTTGAACATCACCGAAATGGACCCTCTTAAATACGGCCTGCTTTTTGAAAGATTTTTAAACCCCGACAGAATCCAAATGCCGGATATCGACATAGATTTCGCCGACAACCGCCGCGACGAAGTTTTGGCTTACGCCCAATCGAAATACGGAAAAGACCGCGTAGCCCGCATCATCACTTTCGGAACAATGGCTTCGCGCGCGGCCATAAGGGACGTCGGCCGGGCGCTTGGCCTCTCTTACGATTTCTGCGACAAAATCGCCAAACTGCTCCCTCCTCATCTGGATTTGGAAGAAGCGATGTCCCAGGTCGCGGAACTGAAAGAGCTTGTCGAAAAAGACGCCGACGCCAAAAGGCTGTTCGAAGCGGCCAAGCACCTTGAAGGAGTCGCCCGCCACGCTTCGGTCCACGCCTGCGGCACGGTGATCTCCAAAGAACCGCTGACCAATTACCTGCCGCTTCAGTTCGCTCCTCAGGATAAAGATACGATTATCACCCAGTTCGAGATGCACGCCGTCGAAGACCTCGGACTCTTAAAAATAGATTTTCTGGGGCTGAAAAATTTAAGCATTATCGAAAACACGCTTCGGCTGGTGAAAGAATCCAAGGATATCGATATCGACATCTCCAATCTTCCTCTGGACGACAAAAAAACATTCGAACTTTTACGTGACGGAGACACGACCGGAGTTTTCCAGCTTGAAGGAAACGGGATGCGCCGCTATCTGAAAGATCTTAAACCGACCGAACTTGAAGATATTATTGCGATGGACGCGCTGTATCGCCCCGGACCGCTGGACGCCGGAATGGTCCCGCGCTACATTGCCCGCAAAAACGGAAAAGAAAAAGTCGTTTACCTGCACCCCAAGCTCGAACCGATTCTTAAGAAAACTTATGGAATTATGGTTTATCAGGAACAGCTTATGGAAGTCGCCCGTTCTTTGGCCGGCTTCACGTTTTCAGAAGCCGACACCCTGAGAAAAGCCGTCGGAAAGAAAATCAAAAAACTTCTGGACGAGCAATCGGAAAAAATGATAAACGGAATGGTTAAAAACGGCATAGACAAATCCATGGCAAAAGAAATCTGGGAATGGTTCGAACCGTTCGCCAGATACGGCTTCAACCGTTCCCATGCCGCCTGTTACGCCCTAATAGGCTACGAAACTGCCTATCTTAAAGCGAATTATCCCATCGAATTTATGGCCAGCCTGTTTAACTCGGAGCTTCAGGACGTCGAAAGGATAGCTTTTCTCATAAACGAAGCTCAGTCGCATAAGATAGCCATCCTTCCGCCCGACATCAATAAAAGTTTTTACGAATTCGTTCTAAACTGCGCACCGGCGCCGGGTACGTCCTCAATGATTCTTTCATCGACATGGCGCGGTATCTCTGCGGAAGCGAGTACGCGGGCAACTGGCGAGTGAAGGGCGGCGATTCGGTTTTTATTGACGCGAACCTGGCCGACTTCTCGGGTACGGGTACGGTGACTTTCCAAGTGCATCTGGAAGGCTACCGAAGGCGGCGCGCATGAAACTTTTCAGGCGCATTTATCGGTTTCCAGAAGGCTTGACCGCTTGGTGTGAGGGATGCGGGGACTGCATCGAAGCGGGGAGCGCTCTTAGTCTTTCGGCGGGCATCTTCAGCCATCTGTATCGAAAGCATCGCGCGACGGCGCGGCTTACGTCATTCGATGAAGTGGCGGCTAGCGTCTTGGATGCGCTACGGAGGGCGGCATAAATGTGGCGTCCGCAGTTTGCCTATCCTCCCGCCCCTGCTCCCTGTGAGGATCAGACGTGCCTGTACTCGTTCGACCATACGAACCTGCCGGTATTCAGTGGCAGCTTGGCGGCGGGCGCGCAGACCGGACGTGTGCCGCGGAAAC
>JAVHRF010000064.1:0-15734 GCA_036171515.1 Minisyncoccota bacterium
GGTCAAAGCAATTGTTACAACTCCGATAGCTCTAGCTGCTTCGGCGGCTTTTAAAATATTTTTGGATTTTCCGCTGGTGCTGATAAGAAAAACGACGTCTCCCTGACTCGCCAAAGCTTCCAGTTGCCGGGAAAAAACGTCCTCAAACCCATAATCATTGCCGATTGCGGTTAAACTCGAAGTATCAACTGTTAGCGCGGTGGCCTTTAGGCCTTTTCTTTCTTTTTCGAATCTTCCCCGATATTCGGCGGAAAAATGCTGGCTGTCGGCCGCCGAACCGCCGTTACCGCAAATAAAGAGGTGATTATCGTTTTTGGCTGCGGCAGCAAGAATATCGGCGACTTCTTTTATTTTATCCGAAAGCTCGGGTAAATTTTTTATAATCGATAAATGCTCGTCAATTGATAATTTGATTATTTCTAAATCGGTATTCATTAATTAATAATACAAAACGTGTACCGTATATTACAGGGGAAGCGCCCTAAGATTGATTACCTAACTGTCGCACAATATACCTTTTACGACAGGATATATTAGTGCTTAAGACCCTTAAGAGACTTTTCTATAAATAAAACCCGCCGAAATTGGCTGGTAGCCCTTTTAAGGGCTTTTATTTGCGTTATAACGCATTATTAACCGTAAAAGCATTATAGTTCTATTCTCGGTCGAACAACGAAATAATCAAAAAGCTTTCTCAGACGTCTCCCCTAGCTCGAAATTTGACATATTTTTTATTATGGCTTAAAATGTCTTTTATGGCTCATACAAAGGCAGGAGGTTCAACAAAATTAGGGCGGGAATCCCGCTCCAAAAGATTAGGAATTAAAATCCAAGACGGCCAACCGGTAAAAGCCGGCCAGATTATAATCCGCCAAAGAGGAACCAAATATCTGCTCGGCAAAAATGTCTGCCTCGGCGGCGACGATACTGTTTACGCCGCTTGCGACGGAAAAATTAAATTCAGCATCAAGAACAAAACTTCTTTCGACGGATTCAGAAAAAAGCGGACAGTAGTATCTGTCGTAAAATAATTCCACAGGTAAAAGCGCGCATTAAAAATCCCGCTCCAATCGGAGCGGGATGCTTTTATTTATAAACTATATCTTCGTCTCTTTCGTTATGACCGCGTCTTTTACCGCACCAAGGTTGCTGTATCCTTCGGTAAGATGCGTTATGATCCGCTTAACGTAAGGCGCTATTGCTTCGCTTATAAGCGGCGACGAAACCTCCGGTAACGTCCCCGGTAGGTTTGGAACAGGATAAAGCACTATCTCTTTTCCATTATTTGGTATTTTAAGAGGAGCTTTCGAAGGAGCTACTGCTACAGGCTCATCCGAATTATAAAAATTGCCGCCCTCATCTATTGCTACATCAACGATAATAACGCCATCTTTAAGAAACTTTCTCTCATTTGGAGTAATTATCTTTGGCGCCGGCTTATTAACAACCCTAGCCCCTAAAATCAAAGCATCGGCCGAAGCCAGATGTTCCGGACTTAATTTTGAGTCTTCGATAATGACGCCTTTTCCGTTATAGCCTCTACAGGCCGGCTTCTCTATTTTCCTGTCTACACAGATGATTCTTGCGTCGTTATATTCAGCCAAAAGCTTGTCTTTCGCGGCAGAACCGACGGTGCCTTTAGAACCGATAATCAGCACGCAAATATTCCTGGGAGCGACTCTCTTTTCCGAAGTGAAACTGTGGTTCATAATCAGATCAACGGCTCTTTCGCCGGCAACCCTGGACATCGCGGCTAACGGATCTTGTCCATTTTCATCCCAGAATCGTTCCATAGCGAAAAGCATAAGGTTCTTTTTGGCTACTTCCGGCATTATGTATTCCCGTAAGGGCGGCAGATGGAAAAACGCCATCATTTTTTGGTTAGGCCTGAATAATGGCATTTCGCGAGGAAGCGGTTCTTTGACCTTTAAAATCAAATCGCTTGTTACCCAAACCTCTTCCGCCGTCCGCGCTATGATGGCGCCAGCCCGTTTGTATTCGTCGTCCGAATAGCCGCTTAAATTGCCCGCCCCAGTCTCTACCGCGACAATAAGCTTTTTGCTAAGGTACGCGCTTAAATCCATCACGTCCATCGTGTCTTTTGGAGCAAGAATAACCCTGCCTTCGTCCGGTTTGATTTCTTTCAGGATGCCTACCCGAAACTCTTCATTTTTTCCCATTTTTTTCTCCCTTTTTAACCTCAAAAATAACTATTTACGTTATAGCCCCGAAATCCCCCTTCGTCAAGCCGCAGTCGATAAAAAAACGAGGTTTTTACCCGCAGGACAAAACTTGACAAAATTATCGTACTTTATTAATATAAAAAAAGAAAATTACAATCAAAGGAGTTGAAAATGGACAAATTCGCAGGCTATCCGCGAATCAAGGATGTCGTAGAATTCAATGAATCCGAATGCGACCTCGTCATGAAGGCGATAAATAACAGTAAAGATTTAATAGAAGCCGGAATACTGAGCTTCATTTCTCCGGAAAGAGCGTATCACCTTTTTAGCATGTTTGAGCGGACCGTTCATCTCGCGCTAATCCCCACCCCCGAAATGCAGCGGCTTTTTGGCGTAGTGGTTTCCCATGAGCTAGCCAAGACTGGCGCCGAGGAGAATAAAAAAACTGAGACGCTCAAAAATATTTTGAAAAAACTGAAATACGAATACCGAGCGAACTAGCCCCTCAATCCCCCGCTTTGGCGGGGGATTTTTTGACTTTCCAGCAAGCTTGCCTATATAATTTAAAAAGCTTTTCAAACCATAAAAAGGAGAGGAGATGAAGATAAAAGCCGTACTTTCGGATATGGGAGGAGTTATAGTCGATTACCGGCCGCCTCCGGCCTGTTTTGACTTCATAGAAGATCCCGAATCCAAAATGGAACTGATAGAGCCTTACTGGAAGCAATTCGAAAGCGGGTTGATTGCGGGCAGAGATTTCTACGAGATTTTCCGGAAAAATTTCGGCTATTTCGAAAGCTATGAAAATTTCAGGAGTGATTTTAGCGAGGGATTCCAATTCGAGCTTAATAAAGAAGTTTTCGATTTTATTTTAAGCTTGAAAACCAAGGATAACGGACCTATTCTATACATGCTTTCCAACATCAACGAATTTCATTTTGAGCATATAGACAAAAGATGGCCGGGCGTTTTCTCTAATTTTCTGAGGAACTTTTACTCGTTCAAGCTTAAGATGATGAAACCTCAGCCGGAAATTTTCCTTTACGCCAAAGAACACATAAACTTCTCTGTTTATAATACTTTATTTATCGACGACAAAAAGGAAAACTGCGACGCGGCAAGAAAAGTGGGATTTACCGCTATCCAATTCGAAAGCATCGGGCAACTGAAGGCCGACTACGCCAAACTGGAAAGCCAGCCGGAACCGGAAGCCGAACCCGTTAAGCCGAAAAAGGAAGAACCTGAAGAAGAAGATTTTTACTAAAATAGCCGCCCCGACTTTGCGTCGGGGCGTTTTTTTCCGGTTTTCGGCTATTTTTTCGCTTCCAGGACTACCTTGATTTTTGCTATCACTCCTTTTTTAAAATCTATTTCAACGTCGTGCTCGCCCAAAGTTTTGAGCGGCCGGTCTACTTTTGCTTCAACCCTGTATTTCCGGACCATCTCCGCGTCCCGCAAGCCGTTTAAGATATCCTCTTTGCCCACCGAACCGTAAACCGCGCCGCTTTCGTCGGCTTTGACCGGAAAAATCAATCTTCGCCCGTCGAGCTCCCTCGCGATAAGCTCCAGTTCTTTTTTTATCCCGGCCTCTTTTTTGTCGAAAGCCGCTTTTTTGACCTCCAAATCTTTAAGCGCGGTCGCCGTGGCTATAACAGCCAATTTTTGCGGAAAAAGATAATTTCTGGCGTAGCCGCCGCTGACTTCTTTGGCGTCGTATTTTTTTCCGACACCGGAAACATCTGCCATTAAAATAACTTTCATTTTATGTTTTTATAATTTTTATTTTATTTCCGACTTTATTAATTCCAAAGCTTTATCCAGTTGGGGATCTATATTGTTTTTGATGTCGTCGTCCGTTAACTTAACCGGCGCATCCGGAACCAGGCCGTGCCCTTCCAAAATTTGGCCGTTAGGAAGCACCCAATGGGCAATAGTCAGCTTAACCGAAGAGCCGCCGCTCAAAGGAACCAATTCCTGGACGGTGCCTTTTCCGAAACTTTGATCGCCGACCAGCTGGATTCCCCTGTCGTCATGGAGAGCGCCGCTTAAAATTTCCGCGGCAGAAGCCGAACCGCCGTTAATAATGACGACCGTCGGGAAGTTAACCAAAGCTTCGTTGCCGTTAGCCCGATAGCCGATATTCAAATTCCCTCTCCCCTCTTCTGTCACGACCGTACTGCCTCTTTTCAGGAACCAGCCGCTCAAATCAACTGCCGTTTGGAGATAACCGCCCGGATTGTCCCGCAAATCCAAAACCAAGCCTTTGGCGCCGCCGGTAAAAGCTTGAACCATCGCCTGATAGAAAAGTATATCGGCGTTGGCATTGAAAGCGTAAAGATGAATGTAAGCGATATTTCCATCCTTCATTGAATAATCAAGAGTCGGCACTTCTATATCTGCCCGGATTATTTTAAAATCTTCGGGCTTGCTCCAGCCGCTCCTTAAAATTGCCAGCGTTACGGAAGTGTTATTTTCGCCCCTGATAAGCTTAACGGCGTCGTTTAGGCTCATATTGGCGGTAGACGTACCATCGATGCCAACTATCTGGTCGCCGCTTCTTAATCCCGCCTTTTGCGCCGGAGAATCCTTAAGGGGCGCGGCAACGATAATCTGCCCGCCTTTAACATCTAATTGCGCGCCTATGCCGCTGAAACTGCCCTGGACGTCCTCCTGGAACTTCTGGCTGTCGGAGGGACTGAAAAACTCGGAATAAGGGTCGTTCAGCGAGCCAACCAAGCCGTTAACCGCGCCATAAACCTTGCTCTGGTCGCTGATTTTGGCGTTATTCAGATAATCGTCGCTGATAAGCTGCCAAGCCTGCCAAAAGAGGCCAAAATCGGCTGTGCTCGAAGCTTCGGACCCGATATTGCTGACGCCTTGGACCTGGATTGTTAAAGGCACGCTCCGGCCGGCGCGCCAGCCGATATAGGCGCCCGACGCTGCCGCTGCCACGACGATTGCCGCCGCCGAGACATAAAGAAAAATTTTATTTTTAAACATTAATTTTAATTACAATCTCTTTGTTCGTAAAATTACTTCGTTCGGCCTAAATGACGACGAGGCCATCATTTATTCCTTCCTAATAATTATAATCGCTTTGCTTATAATGACAAATTTTAACCTAAATCAGCCGGTATCCCCAACCCATAATTTGATTCTCTTTTTAATTATTCAGCGGCTTATTTGCTATAATTAAGGATAATGGATTTAAAAGAAGAATATTTGAAAAAATTAAAAGAAAGGCAGGAAAAATCGCGGATTAAGGAAGAATACCAGTTAATAGGCCTGGAAATCGCCCGAATGCTTAACGACAACAACCACAAAGCCCTTTATATGAAACTTGCCAAAGAAAACAACGGCAAAGAAATGTTCGGGCTGGCCAAAGATATTTCCTCTAAAAAGAATATTAAGAACATGGGAGCTTATTTTATGAAAATATTTTTCCGGAACCGCAAAAAATCAAAGCCTGCCAAAAAGAAAACCAAAAAACAAAAAGGTTTAAAAAATAAATAATAATGAATATCGTAACAAACAGCGAAAAAAATAATGATAAATTCCTGCGGCAAAAAACCGTTGATTTCGATTTTTCCAAATTCAGCAAAAAAGAAATAAATGAATTAATCCAGGAGATGAAAAAGACGATGATTGCCGCCAACGGCATTGGCCTTTCCGCCAACCAAATCGGATTAAAATGGAAGGTTTTCGTCGCCCAAGTTCCCGCTTCCGAAGGCGATTCGAAATTTTACGCCCTCTTCAACCCGTCAATCATCAAAACGTCGGAAGACGGCGTGCTTTACGAGGAAGGCTGCCTGAGCGTCCCCGGAAAATATGGAGAAGTTAAGAGGCCCCGCTATATTATCGTCAAAGCCCAGGATAAGAAAGGCCGGCCGGTAAAGATAAAAGCCTGGGGGCTTTTGGCAAGAGTTTTCCAGCACGAAATAGACCATTTGAATGGCGGTCTTTTTATAGATAAAGCCAAAAGCGTCGTCGACGTAAGCAAGGCAGCGAAATAAATTATGGATTCCAAAGTTGGATATATTTTCCTGGGAACGCCCGGTTTCGCCTCTATTATCCTCGAGGAACTCATAAGGAGCGGATTTAAACCTCAGGCTATCGTTTGCAACCCGGATAAGCCCACCGGCAGAAATAAAAAAATCACTCCCCCTCCGGTAAAAATCATCGCTCAAGAACACGGGCTGAAAATTTTCCAACCCGAACATTTGGGAGAAATTTACGAATCCGTTTTAAATATAAAACCCGATTTGATGATAGTCGCTGCTTACGCCAAAATTATCCCTAAAAAATTTTTAGAGGTGCCGAAAATAGGAACTATCGGCGTCCACCCGTCGCTTCTGCCAAAATACCGCGGTTCTTCCCCTATCCAAAGCGCCGTTTTAAACGGCGAGAAGGAAACGGGCGTAAGTTTATTTATGCTGGACGAAAAAATGGACCACGGCGAAATCATCGCCGAAGCGCGGCTGCCGATTTCCGAAAAAGACAATTGCAAATCGCTGACCGGGAAACTCGCCAATCTCGGCGGGGAGCTGCTTATAAAAACCTTGGCGGAATTTTTAAGCGGCAAAATATCTCCAAAAGACCAAAATGAAAATGAAGCCACCTACACCGCCAAAATAAAAACAGAAGACGCTTTTATCAATCCGCGGGAACTTATTGACGCCATAGAGCAAGGAGGCTTAGCTGCTTCCGAAATGAGCCGGGAAATCAGGGCATTCTATCCCGAACCCGGCGCCTGGACGATTTTTGAAAAGCCTTACTATGTAAACAAAATTACCCTCTGGCCAGGCAAAAGAGTTAAAATTTTAGACGCGGAAATATCCGGAGGAAAACTAAAATTGAATAAAATCCAGATTGCCGGGAAAAATCCTTTAGTCCTTTAAACTTTGGAATTCTTTAAGCGCTTGATCGTATTTCGGACGCATTTTAGGCGAAGCGTTTTTGGAAAATTCTTTAGCTTGGCTTATAAGCAATTCTAAAAGTTTCTTCTCTTCCGCCTCAGGTATCTGATGTCCAGCAACTTTCTTGGCTAATTCTATAGTTTCTTTTTTATCGAAACTAACTATAAAAACAGGAAGATTTTCCATCTCTCCTATCAAAACCGGCCTCTCATCTTTAAGGCCTATGCCGTAAGCGGTTTTGGCGCCATCTTTTAGAATGGATGGGACCTTCTCGGCTTTGCTGATAAATTCAGTAGTAGAATCAACGGCCGCGATAATTCTGCCCGTTTCTTTGTGGATTATCAGCTCGTCGATTCCATTAACATAATCGTCGAATTTAGAGGTTCTAACCGCTAAATATCTGGCTTTAAACCAAAAACGGTTAACAGCCAACGTTTTCGCTCTTTCCAAAAGCTCACCAACCGGATCCGTAAACTCTTTTTCAAACTTTTTAGCCATTGAGACGACGGTATTCTTGTTGCGATTAATAACATCAGAACGATAGAGTCCCTCGAATTTACCCATATCAATCCGGAATTCATTGTCAACCGGAAAACCGGAATCACGGAAAGCGTTTCCTTCCGTCTCTAATTCTTTCTTCAACTGTAAATTAAGCCCTTCGATTTCTTTATGCCATTCTTGTTTTTCTCCCATATTCATAACCGTGTTTTCGACGTCGTTTCTCATTATTCCACTTTTATTTTTAACTTTCTGGGCGACTCCAGATTTTTTGCTTTGGGCAAATTTACAATTAAAATTCCGCTTTTAAACTCGACCCTTGCTTTTTCCGGGTCGATTTCCTGGGGCAAAATAACCGAACGGGCAAAATTTCCCCAGTAGCATTCCTGATAGATGTAATCCTCTTCCTTGACCGATTGCTCATGGGCTCTTTTTCCTTTTATGGAAACCGAGTCGCGCTTGACGTCGACATCTATGTCTTCTGGCTTGACGCCTGCAATCGGCGCTTCAATGACGAATTTATCCGGCGTCTGGTAAATATCAATGACCAGCTGGCCTGCCTCTCCAAAATTATTTTTATCGTTATCCATAGTGATATTATGGATTATTTATATTTAGAGGTCAACTTTCTTCAGTTTCTCAAAATCCGCCAGGATTAAGAATCCAATTATCACCAAAAAAATCAGCGGATAAAAGAGCTCGCCGAAATTCAGTATTAAAATATTAAAAGCCATATGGATGAAAGCCGCCAACGCCAAGCCGAAAGCCAGATAACGCCAGTCGAAAAACCGCCGGATACTCATCGCCCACCAGTAGCCGACGATTCCCGATGCCAAAGTGTGGAGCAGAGTCGCGCCGATAAGCCTCAGCGCCGCCAATTGGAAAACGCTCGCCAAAAGCGCGCCCTGGCTGGGACTGCCGAAACTTAAATTGGAAACAGCCACCAGATTTTCAACGGTGGCAAACCCGAGCGAAGCCACAATCATGTAAATCATCGCTTCTATCGGCTCTTTGAAATCTTTATTTTTATGGATAACCCCGTAAGCGGCCAAAAATTTGGAAACTTCTTCGACGAGAGCGAATATCAAAAAAGCGAGCGGCGAAAGGTTGGATATGCGGATTTTAGCCAGCCCTATTCCGATAAGGTATTCCAGAATAATAGCCACGACCACAAACGCCCCGCCGCTTATAAAAGTCAAAACCAAAAGTTTTTTCGGTTCCGGACGGGTGTCTTCCCTGAGATAAAAAGCCAGCCAGATGAAACCGGGCAAAAGCCCCAAAATAATAACCAGAAATGTCGTCATCTTACCACTTCTTAACCATTAAAATTTCATCAGGACGGAATTTGCCGTTTATTTCTTCGGTTATAAATGGCATAAAAGGGTGAAGCATTTTAACGCATTCCAAAAAAATATCCTCGAGAGTCTGCCGCGCGGCGGCTTTGTCTTCCGCGTCGGCGCCGTTAAGCCGCGGCTTATAGTTTTCGATAATTTTATCCGCGAAAGTATGCCAGATGTAATGGTATATCGTTTCGGCAGCGAGATAAAATTCGGATTCTTCGATATGGTTTGTTATTTTTATTTTTATTTTTTTAAGCTCGGTAAGATTTTTTTCGTCTTCTGAAGACAATTTTGGCTCAACGTTTTTATCTGTGTCACGCATCAATATGAAACGCGCGATATTGCGAATCTTGGTGGCAAAATTGCGGTAGCCGCGGATTTTGTCTTCGGAAATAACAATGTCGTTTCCCGGCGTATTTCCGACAACCAGCGCCATCCTGAGAGCGTCTGTGCCGTAAATTTCGGCCACTCCCAGCGGGTCGATGACATTGCCCTTTGATTTGGACATTTTTTGTCTGTCCTTGTCGCGGACCAAGCCATGGAGATAAACATTCTTGAAAGGAATCTTGCCGGTGGAATAAATTCCCAGCATAATCATCCGGGCTACCCAGAAAAACAGAATATCGTAGCCCGTTTCCATAACGCTGGTCGGATAAAAATTCTTAAAATCATTCGCGCCGCTCGACATTAAAGTGGCGAACGGCCACTGGCCCGAAGAAAACCATGTATCGAAAACATCATCGCTTTGAATAAGTTTTTTGCCGCCGCACGAAGAACATTTGGCCGGTTCTTTCCCGTCAGTCGCCGTCCATTTGCCGCAATCCGAACATTGCCACGCCGGAATCCTTATCCCCCAGACAATTTGCCTGGAAATATTCCAATCCCTGATATTTTCCATCCAGTGAAAAAATACTTTCTCCTGAAATTCGGGAATAATTTTTATTTTTCCTTTTTTAACGGCATCTATCGCCGGCTGGACGATTTTCTTCTTTCCTTCTTTCGTTAAATCGATAAACCACTGCTCAAGCGCCATCGGTTCGATGGTGGTTTTGCATTTATAGCAAACTCCAACCTGGTGCCTATAATCTTCGATTTTTTCCAAAGCGCCAGAATTCTTCAGGATTTCAACCGCCTTTTCCCGGGCCGCCAAAACTTTAAGACCGACTAATTCCTGCGGCACTCCTTTAAGAGGAAGAATGATTCCTCTTTCGCTGATTGCCTGCAAAACTTCAAGATTGTGCCTTTGACCAATTTCAAAGTCAGCCGCATCGTGCGCCGGCGTTATTTTTAAAGCGCCGGTACCGAACGCCATATCTACGGCGTCGTCATCGATTATCTTTAACACGCCGCCAGTTAATGGATTAATGGCTGTTTCGTCCATAAACGGCTTATATCGCTCGTCTTTCGGATTAACGGCAATAGCGACATCGCCGGGTATCGTTTCGGGGCGGGTGGTGGCAACGGTAATTTCTTTGCCTTTTTTCCCGCCGATTTTGTATTTGATGTAGTAGAGCTTGTCGTTTTTTTCTTCCCAAGAAACTTCCAAGTCAGACAAAGAAGTCTGGTGCTTAACACACCAATTAACGATTCTCTTGTCGCGATAGACTAAGCCTTCATCGTAAAGTTTTTTAAAAGTTTTATAAACAATTTTAACGATATCCTCGTCAAGCGTAAATTTTTTCCTGGACCAATCGCAGGAAGCCCCGAGTTGCTTTAGTTGGTTTTCCATATTGGCTTTGTTCGACTGGGTAAATTCCTCTATCATCTTGAAAAGTTTTTCTCTTCCGCCCGGCTGCTTTAAAATTTCAAACCGGCTCGTCCCTTCTTTTTCCAGTTTCTTCTCGAACACAACCTGGGTCTCAAATCCGGCGTGGTCGGCGCCGGGAAGCCATAAGGCTTTATCCCCCTTCATCCGGTGATAGCGGATCATAATATCCTCAAGAGTTACCCCGACCGCGTGGCCGATATGGAGCGAACCGTTGGCGTTCGGCGGTGGCATAATAATAGCGAAGGGCTCGCCCCCGCCTTTCGAATTGTCGGGGTTAAAAAAACCGGACTCTTCCCAAAGCGAATATATTTCTTTTTCGGATTTAGCCGGTTCGTGATTATTATCTATATCCATACCTTATAAGTGTAGATTAGGTTGGGCTAAAATTCTATATTTCTTCTTGCGGAGATAAGCGAAATAAGCGGCGGCGGCTACCATCGCTCCGTTATCGGTATTGTATTCAAATTCCGGAGCGAAAAAATTAAGACTCCGGCTCCTGGCTTCCTTTTCAAGCGCCTTCCTTAAAGATTTGTTGGCCGCCACCCCTCCGGAAAGCAGGACCGATTTGGCTTTAAAATTTTCCGCCGCCCGGAAAGTTTTCCCTGCAAGAACATCGATAACCGCCTGCTGGAAGCTGGCGGCGACATCGGATTTATTTTCTTTTCCTTTTGAATCCCGGATATAGTATAAAACCGATGTTTTCAGCCCCGAAAAACTGAAGTCGTAGTTTTTCTGGTTAGCCATCGGCCGGGGGAAATTAACCGCTTCGGCGTCGCCTTTCTTGGCGCTCTTTTCGACTTCCGGTCCGCCCGGATAAAGCAAGCCCAAAAGGCGGGCCACTTTGTCGAAAGCCTCCCCCGCTGCATCGTCTCTTGTCTCGCCCAGTTTTTTCCACCGGTCAAATCCGTCGACTCGCAGCAAAATAGTGTGCCCGCCGCTGACAATCAAAGCGATAGCCGGAAAAATTTCCGACGATTTAAATTTTTGCGCTCTCGGCGAAAATAAAAAGCTGTCCAAGTGCGCCTCCAGATGGTTAACGCCGACGATTTTCTTTTTATGTTTTTTCGCCAGTTCCTTGGCGAAATTTACTCCGGTCCAGAGCGCCGGCTCGAGCCCCGGTCCCACCGTCACGCCGATTAAATCTATTTTTTTGAAATCAGGATTCATAATTTTCAAAACCCGCGGCAAATTTTTTAAGTGTTCCCTTTTAGCGAGCATCGGAACGACGCCGCCGAAAGGGCGGTGGATTTTTATCTGGGAAGAAACAATATTTTTTAAAACCTTAAAACACGGCCGCTTTTCGCCGCCGCTTGCCGAAACCAAAGCCAGGGCCGTTTCGTCGCAGCTCGTTTCTATGCTTAAAATCCGCATTAAAAAAATTATTTGGTCAGCTCTTCCACTTCGTCTTTGCCGTTTTTAAGCTCCTGTTCCTGCTCCGCGTCCCTTTCCAGAAGAAGCGCCTGGAACTCGCCGACGTGAGTTTTTTCCTCTTTGGCGATATCCATAAAAACCTTTTTCATCCCCTCTTCCTCAAGCGCCGCCGCCAGCTGTTCGTAAAGGCTGATGGCGTCAAGCTCGGCGGAAATTCCCAGCCTCAGGGCCTCTTTGGCCGCTTCTTCTTTGGAAACCTTGCTGAAATCTATTGGCGAATATGATAGCATTTGTTTTTTAAAATAATTTGCCGACCTTTAATCGTCATTCGTCCCCCCGGCAGGATTCTCCCGCGACTAAATTTTTTGCCGTCGCAAAAAATTTGTCTGGGCACCGCCTCAGTTAATTTTTCTGCTGAAAAATTAACTTCCGGCGTTCGAATCCTTCGGCTCTTTATTATAATAATCCATTCCTAAATTCTATCTCCTAAATCCTACATCCTTGTTTCGTCCCCCCGGCAGGATTCGAACCTGCAACTCTCTGCTTAAGAGGCAGTTACTCTACCATTGAGTTACGGGGGGCTGCATTTAATTATAATTTAATTGCCGGTTGACTTTCAAGGATTTTTTGATTATTCTGACAGCAGCTCGATTAAAAGTTAAAAAGGCGGAAACAATGGAAAACTACAAGGAAAGAATCAAAAAACTCGTGGATTTGACCGTTGAGGAAAAAATCAAATGGAAAATAGTCAGCGACGAAATTATCAAAAAAGATTTTCAGTGGGTAAAGCTGGAAGCCGAGCACGAAAACCAGGTTACGCGCATTGAAGCGTTTTTCGACTTAAACCCGAAAGAAAACCCAAGCGCTCCTTCCGATATCGCTAAAGGAACCGACGTGATTCTGACTTTCCAGACCGGAGAAACGTTCCATCTTTCTTTCGTCAAGAAGCCGAATCCGTCCACCAAAAAAATGGAAGTTGAGTCTTTCGAGGGTATGCCCGATATTCTCAGATTATTTATATATGCTTACGTTTTCAGCCTTTCGTCAGATTAAGCGGGGTCTTCCCCGCTTTTTTTATTTTAAAAATTACTGTCCGCCGGCAAATAAGTAGAGGCGCTTCAGATGCTTCCGTCTTTGAGCGCTTCCTTTCCAACTTCCCAATAAGAACTGTCTCCGTTTATTTTACGGTAATACCACCATTCCACTCCCCAAAGATAAATGTCTTTTAATCCGGTTTTCTTCGCGAATTCCATATTATTTTTTAAATCCGCCGGCGTGAAATGCGCGCTTTGCTGGTCAAACGACAGCTGGGTTATAAATTTATTGTCCGGCGCCCAGGGCTCCGCCTGAAGTTCGGTAATAACAACATCCTGAGTTTTAAACAGCGTTTTAACCAGTTCGGCATGCAAATAGTAATAAACGGGCGGATAAAGATGCGTCCACCAGCCGACGGAAGGCCCCCAAACAGTCCGATACAAAGTCGTCCCCAAAATTTGAGTAAGAGGAGCGGTTTCAAACCACGAGCTAAGCTCGCCGCTATCGGTTATAACAACCGGCCGCGTCGGGTCGAGCGATTCGACCAAGGCTATTTCCTTTTTTAAAAAATCTTTATTCGGAGGGGGGCACGCGCCGAATAAAGCAAATAACGGCTCGTTTTCCACCTGCCACGCCTTGATGGAGGAAAAAGTTTTGTAGTGGTTTATAACAGTCGGCAGATAATTTAAAACTTCGTTTTCCTGGGCTACTTCCGGCAGAACGCTTACCCAGGCGGGCAAATGGCATTCCGGCCAGCGGGGCACGCGCCTGCCAACCACGAGAATAACATCGTCGCCCCTATTTTGCGCTCCATTTATCTGCCAATCCAAATCGCTAAAATCAAATTTGTTCTTTTGCGGCTCCAGATACTGCCAATAAGCTATCAGCCGCAATTTTTTCGGGTTTAATTCATTCAGCATATCCGAATAAACTGCTTTCCAGTCCAGTTTCAAATTTTCTTTGGCGTAAAATTCGCTGAAGGTTATACCCCAATTCGGCTCTCCCCGGCTCATATCAATCTGCCAGCTTAAAATATAAATGCCGAAAACCGCTATTGCCGCGATTAGCAGATATTTTAAAACCATCATTTTTCGCCGATTATTTTTCCGATATTAAACGCGCCCCGTTTTTCGGCTTCGATATACCCCATCATCGCCGCTCCGGCAAACCAGCCGTCGTCCAAAAGGTCAAAGAGCCATTCGTCGATGTATTCGGGATTTTTTTGGTCTGTTCCCGCCCCCAATCTCAATATCCATTCGCGGTTAAAATCCTCCTGCGAACCGATGGGAGACGCGATAATAATCGGAAGACCAAGGGCGGAATAAAAAGAAAGCTCGCTGGGCTTCGTCCATAAAATATCGGCCGCCCTCAAAGCTTTGTCGAACTTTTTGAAATAAGTTTCCAAATCCTCGTCCCAAATTATGGAAACGCCTTTTTCCAGCTCGCCGCCTAAGCCAAATTCGCCGATTTCGCTCTCGAAATAATTCCTGACCTCTTTTTTCGTGCCCGCCGAAAGCGCCACCTTGATTTCCTTGTTTTTTATTTTATTTTTCAGGCTTTCGACGATAGTTGCCGCCATTTCTTTCTGGGCTCCGGCGCCTCCTATCGAAAGCAGAAGCGTCAAAATATGGCTGGGAGTTTTACTTTGATTCCCTACGTAACTTTGGATAAGCGGCATAAATTCCCGGCAATAAGTTCCTTTCGGGTCTAAGTTCAGAAGCCGATGGCTCAAATCCGCTTTCACTATTTCGTTTTCCAAACCGATATTTTCCTTCGGTAAAGGATAGCCGGTTAAAAATATATTCTCACCTTTAACGCCGTATGATTTCAAACGCTCCACGACCCTTTGGGTGGGAGCCAGATATTTTATCCGGCTTTTTTCCGGCTCCAAAGAAACCCAAGCCCGGGAAATATCGGTGTCCGAGACGACGCAATAAATTTCTCCGGGATAATTAAAATATTCCGCCATAAAAGCCGGAACGGAAAAAGTGGCTATCAGCGGAATTGGCCGGATTTTCAATTTATCGATAAGGTCTTTTCCCCAGCCGTCTTTCAGCCACCTGAAAACCATTTTTAAATCGAGCGTCGGCTTTTCGTTTTTTGTCCTTGGATAAAAGCTGATGATTTCCTGGAAATGGTCGAAGATTCCGAAAGCCAGCCTGCCTACCCAGGAAGAAAATTTAAGCCGGGAAATAAACTCGTAAAATTTCCGGATAGTCTCCCACCGCGCCCTATCGCGCTCCGGCATCCCTTTGTAATTATTGGCATTGATAAAATGCCCGTCGGGAGACAAATCCCTTAACGGATATGCCGTTCTCTGGTGGCCGTAGCCCATGCTCACCGCCACCACCCAAGCCAAACCTTTAGCCGACGGATTTAATTCTTCAGCCATATCTTTAATAATAGAAGAAAGGGCGAGCCGCCTCAAGGCGTGATTTTCAGGTGAAGCTCCACGGCCTTACGGCCACGGCCTCCTAGAAAACGGAATTCCGTGGAGCGGAACCCCGCACCGAAAGCCCTGCGGGCTTCGGCCATTCATCCCCCGCCTTACGGAAAGGGCTTTTTGGTGCGCGGGCAAAAAAAGGCGTCCCGATGGTTTGGGACGCTTTTGATTTTATAAATA